>WJMB01000293.1 GCA_014728185.1 Candidatus Coatesiibacteriota bacterium | reverse complement strand
GTCTACATTACCTGCCCCGACGAGACCGCCGCCCGGGAGCTGGGCGAGCTCCTCGTCGTCGAGGGCCTGGCGGCCTGCGCCAACATCCTGCCCCGCCTCGCCTCCATCTATTGCTGGAAAGAGGAGCTCCAGCGTGATGATGAGGCGCTGTTGCTGGTCAAGACCACGGCGCAGCGCCTCGGGGAGCTGACCGAGCGCGCCGTCGAGCTCCACCCCTACGAGCTGCCCTGCGTGGTAGCACTGCCGATCACGGGCGGTCACCGCCCCTATCTTGACTGGATAACCGAACAGACCGACCCGGACGAATCCCGGGCCGAAGACTAGAAGCCAGCCGCCCCCGGGCGGATACTCCTAGGAGGAACGGATGCGCACATTCACCCGCGCGGTATTCATCGTCCTGGCCGCGGCCGCCGCGTTACTGATGACCTCGTGCGGCGGCGGGATGAACGCCGACGACTACGCCGAGATCCAGTTGGACCTCGAGGTTTACGATTACGACTACAGCGAGGTCGACAGCGCCGAGAAGTTGGCCTGCCAGCTCTACGGTTATGAGCTGGTCGACCTCTACGACTTCGAGCTCCAGCGCCAGCTCGATCCGGCCCTCGAGGAGGAGATCGTCGAGGCCTACATCGACCTGGCCCCGGATCCCGACGACTTCGCCGAGCTGGCCGCCGAGATGCTGGCCCTGAGCTATCCCTGCGCCGAGATCGGCTTCGACGAGCAGGCGGCCTTCCTCGACGGCTACGTCCAGCGCTTCGGCGACGCCGCCTGGGGCGGTCTGTTCGACGACTGCCAGTGGCTGCTCGAGGCCGGCACCGAGGGCTACGTCCTGCCCGAGGACACCGCCGATTTCCTCGACGACTACGACATGGATTACCGCTCCCTGGCCGCCGCCGGGATGGTCGCCGACCGCGGCGCCCCCCTCGCCCAAAGCGCCCAGTACGACACCGAGCGCCCGGGACTGGTCCCGCGCTACATCTCGCCGGCCCAGGAGTACAGCCAGCAGGTGCGCTACGCCGTGGTTTCCCAGCTCCCCGGCGAGGTCGACGTCGAGAGCTACGTCACCCTGCACGTCAGCGCCCTCAACGGCATCCTCGACGGCACCGACACCGCGGAATCCGCCCGGGCCGGCGGGTTGAAGAGCGTCGAGCTCTCCGCCCAGCAGCTCGAGGCCTACGACCGGACCATCAACCAGTACGCCAACCTTCAGCCCGTGTTGCTCAACGAGATCTTCACCAGGATCACCGAAGAGCTGATGGGCTACCAGCACACCACGGGCCTGACCCCGGACACCTACAACGTGGTGGTCAGCAGCTACTACCGCATCCTCGGCCGCTGGCAGGCCGACGAGGAGAAGGGTGAGCTGCCCCGCGAGGAACTCGAAGACCAGGCCCTCACCGCCGCCTGCGAGTGCCACGAGATCGAGCGCGGCGACTTCGATGAGTACGAGGCCGTCTTCACCGAGTTCTGGACCTACCTGGAAGACCACATCGGCCCGCCCAAGCTCGACGCCGAGACCTACGTCGGCGCCCTGCTCCAGTCCCTGCGCTCGATCAAGGCCGAGGGCGGCGAGATCGACGACTACCTGGTCAAGGGTATCGAGAAGGCCGGCTTCACCGAAGATGAGCTCTGGCTCTTCGAGGAACGTCTGCAGATGGAGTCCGACCTCTACGACGAAACCGAGGTTCTGCTCGTCGAGGGATTAACTCCGATGATCGACGAGGTCTTCGAGGAGCAGATGGAGATGCTCAGCGCCGAGGAGCCCGTCGAGGAACCCGAGACCTATGAGGACCTCTACATAGCCGTCGAGGAGCTGGGCTACCGCTTCAGCGCCGTTGAAGAGCTGATGGAGGATAAATCCGTCGAGTTCGAAGAGGCCCTCTTCGAGCTGATGCAGGCCCAACTCGACTCCGAAGAGAACGAAGAGGGTGAAGACGAGGAAGAGACCTCGACAGACGAGGGCTAATCCTTCATCATCCCTATCCGAACGGCCCCGTTAACCCGGGGCCGTTCTCATTTATCCACTCATCTTGTGACGAATAAACAGTTGACGTTCACCGAAAATCACTGGCATACTAAAAAGCGGTAGAAGTGGAAATGGAGCGAGCCAGGGTGTGTGACAAAGTAAGTCTCCCTATCTTATGCGATTACACATAGGCGGACTGCTTGGCAACTCCGATAGGCAGCCTGAGCCCGACCCCACACCGTGACAATCTAACTCCGCGACACTCTAGCGCGACGGCAAAGCTTCGACACCTGCATTAAGACCGTTTTCGACCCGACGAGAGCCAAAGGAACGACTCTACAGCGGGCCAAAGTGCAACACCGATTATCGACAACACCACCACGCGACGGCAGTCGGAGCGTCTCCCTCCGGCGGCCGGCGCGTTGTTTTCATTTGTGTATTGCCCACCTCGTATTGAGGTGTTTTTTTTACCCAACACACAACGAGCTCAATTACAAAACCGGATACTGACGCAACGGAGGTTTTCCCGTGGTCGCCAAGACTCACAAGCACAGCTACTTCGTCGCCTTGCTGCACCTGCTCAAGCGCCTGCGGCCCCTGCCCTTCGTCGAAACAAAAATGGGTTGGGACCTCGAAGCCTCGCAACTGCCCGAGGAGGCCGGCACATACTGTCTGTGGTGGCGCGGGGGAAACGAGCAATGGCAGCAACAAGAGGAATTCCCCCTCAAGCTCATCCGCCGTGAAAACGAGCGGGCCGTCGTCAAGGAGTACAGCCTGCCGATGAGCCTGGTCGACGTCGACCATCACTTCCCCGTGCCGCTGTTTCTGAGCAAGTCCCGCTCGATGGCCCCGCGCATCAAGCGCCAACTGATGCTCGACACCGCCCGCATCCCCAACGTGCTGCTCGGGGTGCGCGGCATCGAAACCCAGGTCAGCCACTTCCGCCTAGTCTTCGACCAGTTCTTCCCCGAGGTCGACAACCCCGCCGAGCTGATCGTCGACAACCTGGCCTACTCTTACGTCAAGCTCGAAGGGTCCGACAACGCCTTCTGGCGTTTCTTCTTCACCGCCTACGCCATCGGCGTCATGCGACCGCTGTGCAACATCGACGTCATCGACACCGCCGCGGCCTCGCTGGCCGACGACGAATACCACTTCGACCGGCGCCTCGTGCCCGGATAACCCCCAACCAAGCCATGAAAGACCAAAAATACTTCGACGCGCTGCTCAACCTGCTGCGAAAGGTGCAAGACATCCCCCTGGTCCGCGACGGCGCCGGCTGGATGCTGGACCTCGAACAGACCCCGCGCGAGGCCGGCGTCTTCTGCATCTGGTGGATGCGCGGCAGCATCCTCTGGAAGGATCGCAACTTCCTGCAGATCAAGCTCTCCTCGGCCAACGCCGACGGCGAGTTCATCCCCTACAACGTCGACACCGAGATGCTCGACATCGAAACCAACAATCCCGTCGCCCTCTACATCGGCAAGACCGAGGACATCGGCCTGCGCCTGGCCGAGCACCTGATGCTCGACGTCAAGAAGATCCCCGACCGCCAGTACAAGCTCGAGGATTTCTCCAGCCGCTACAGCCGCTTCCGCGTCGTCTTCGACCAGCTCTTCCCCTACCTCTCCGACCTCACCCCGCTGATCAAGAACTACCTGGGCTACTCCCATGTCAAGCTGCCCGGCGACGAGAACGTCTACCTGCGCTACTACCTGAGGAATTACGCCGTGGGCACCTTCCGGTCCCTGTGCAACATCGACGTCTTCGAGCTGATCACCTAGCCGTTCATCCCCGCCTCATCAAGCGCTTCGGAAGGGAAGCTGGACCATTGAGTGAGGAATACTTCGAAGCCCTGCTGCACCTGATCAAACGTGACGACCAGCCCTTGCCCCTGGTGCGGGCCGGCAGTCACTGGATCATCGCCGAGAACGAAATCACCGAGCAGCCCGGCCTGTTCTGCCTGTGGTGGGACCGGCCCGAGCGCTCCTGGTCAGAAAACGGCGCCCTCAAGCTGCGCTGGCTAAACAACCGCGAGCCCTACCAGATCGTCCCGCTGACCATCCAGAGCGAGCTCGTCCGCGTGAGGCCCCGTCACAAGTTTCCCCTGCTGCTCGAGAACGCCCACAATATCCGCAAGCGCCTCGAGTGGCAGTTGATGCTCGAAATCCCCAAGGTCGACTTCTCCGACGACCGCCTCAGCGTCTTCTCCCTCAACATCTCCCCCTTCCGCCGCGTCATCGACCAGGTGTACAACGAGTACGACGACGTGCGCCCGCTCTTCACCTCCCACCTGCGCATCTCCCAGGTGACGCTGCCCGACGACCGCCTGGTACCCCTGCGCACCTTCCTCTTTCATTACGCCCTCGGCAACCTGCGCCCGATCTGCAACATCGACTTCGGGGCCTGAGCCGGCCGCACCGCCTCTCTTCGTATCAAAAAACGGAGCCGCCGCAGCGGCCCCGTTCATTCCTCCCACCTGTCGACGCTTTACACGTCCAGCTTATCGTACAGCGGGAATCGGGCGCAGAGCTCCTTGACCTCGCTCTTGATCGTCTCGGCCACATCCTCGCTCGTCGGCGCCTCGGCCACCCGGGAGAACCAGCCGGCGATGATCTTCATCTCCTCGGGGCCGAAGCCCCGGGTGGTCACCGCCGGGGTGCCCACACGCACTCCCGAGGTCACGAAGGGGCTCTCCGGATCGAAGGGCACCGTGTTCTTGTTCACCGTGATGCCCGCCCGCTCGAGGGCCTCCTCGAAATCCTTGCCCGTCAGCTTCTTGCTGCGCAGGTCGATCAGCATCAAATGGTTGTCCGTGCCGTCGGTCACCAGCTTGAAGCCCTCGTTCTGCAACGCCGCGGCCAGGGCCTGGGCGTTGTCCAGGATGCGCTGCTGGTACTCCTTGAACTCGGGGCGCAACGCTTCCTTGAAGGCCACCGCCTTGGCCGCGATCACGTGCATCAGCGGGCCGCCCTGGATGCCCGGGAAGACGTTCTTCTGCAGCGTCTTGTAGCCCTTCTTGTGCGTCAGGATCAACCCGCCCCGGGGACCGCGCAGCGTCTTGTGCGTCGTCGTCGTCGTGTAGTAGGCGTGGGAGATCGGCGAAGGGTGCAGCCCGACGGCCACCAGACCGGCGATGTGGGCGATGTCGGCCACCAGCTTGGCCCCGACCTCGTCGGCGATGCCGCCCAGCGTCTCGAAGTCGATCGTCCTCGGATAGGCGCTGGCGCCGCACATGATCATCGTCGGCTGGTTCTCCTTGGCCAGCTCGCGGATCTTGTTATAATCCAACCTATGCGTCTCGGGGTGGACCTCGTACTGCACCACGTTGTAGAACCGGCCCGAGAAGTTGACCGGGTGCCCGTGGGAGAGATGCCCGCCGTGGGCCAGGGCCTGGCCCATCACCGTGTCGCCGGTCTCGCAGCAGGCGAAGAAGGCCGCCATGTTGGCCTGGGTGCCCGAGTGGGGCTGGACGTTGGCCCGCTCGGCGCCGAAGAGCTCCTTGGCCCGGTCCCGGGCCAGACGCTCCGCGTCGTCGACGAACTCGCAACCGCCGTAGTAACGGCGGCCGGGGTAACCTTCGGCGTACTTGTTGGTCATCACAGAGCCCATGGCCTCGAGCACCGGCCGGCTGACGAAGTTCTCGCTGGCGATGAGCTCGATGCCGTAGGCCTGGCGGTTGATCTCGTTACGTATCGCGTCGGCTATCTCGGGGTCGAAATCGCGCAGGATTCCCATCGGCGCGCTCCTTGACTGCGGTATGAGGGGAGAGGGGAAGGAAAACGTGCGGGGGGATTATAGGATAGCCGAGCGGGGAGGTAAAGGCGGGGGGGAAGAGTAAGCAGTTATAATCTACAAAAATTACTATAGAAAAAACATTTGTGATGCTCTTGTTGTACCATACACTTCATTAATAAGTTTCTTTCTAAAATGAAAATATCTATTTAGCGATAATATTAATAGCACAATAGATCCGATGCCAATAAGCGCGCTTGATGCTATAAATGTAATGAAAGATACAAAGTAAAAAGCAATAAACAGGCCTCTGTACATAGATTTGTGAGCGCTATATCTTTCTACATAATTTTTTCTCTTAGTTTCAATGGCACATCTGTAATATTTTTTGAATACCCTAACATTGCAATGTTCATCGGAATGTTTTAACTCATCATGATTGCAACAGTTAAATGTTGTACATACTAGCTCGTAAAGCAATGCAAATGGTAAGATAATTATTATTGATACTATATGAAATGGCTTACTCAAAATACATATTAATAGTCTGCAAATAGTATTTGTTTTTGGAGCATTTTTCTTATTAGATATTTTGTATGCTTTAGTACAATATCTATCAATTACTTTATCTTCAAAAGTGCTGCCAACTATTTGAATCAAATGCCCAAGAAGATATGTAATTACTAGAAATACAACACCTATACCAATAGTACCCAGCTCTGCAATATTGCTTTTTATTTTTATTATCCAATCAGGTGACTCTAGAAAATAAAACGACAGCATTAATACTAAACCCGGAACGAAATACCCGAAAAAGTCGTAAGTATTCAGTTTATCATCGTAGGACATTCTTTCTCCTCATGAACTGATATTCAGGTGCTACGTCGGTACGCCCTACCCCCCAAAGTCAAAGCCAATAACCCTCAGCTCTTCGGGGTCGATGGCCACAAAGCCCAGATCGGCTTGCTCGGCGTCGAAAAGCGTCACACTTACTCTATAGCTGTAGTGGGTGGAGGCGCGAATATGGTAGTGGCAATCATCGCTCTCTCCGGTGTGGTAGCGGTAGGTTTGGCGGGCCAGGTCCAGCCAGGCGCGGACGTCGGCGGAGTCGGCCTCGAGGGGGGTGTAGTCGTCGATGTTGTAGTCGTATCCCGTTTCCTCGGTTATCGTTATCCGGCCGTCGGCGAAGACGCTGATCTCGACGTAGGTTTCGAGATTGTCGTAGTACTGGATGCGCCAGTGGGCGTCGGGTGAGCGCTCGGTCAGCCTGCCGTCGATCGTCAGCCCATGGGGATAGAGCCGGACGGGGAAGAACTGGTCCGAGTAGTTGGCGGCGATGTACTCGTCGGTGATCACCCAGGCCCAGTCCAGGTCACCGGTGGCCGGCTTGGCCCGGGGGGCGAGGAAGTCGCAGCCGGCGGCGAGGAGGGCCGCCAGGCAGAGCAGTGAGCACAAAGGGGTTCTTGGTTTCATCGGTTTTAATCGAGTCTGAAGTCGTAGACCTCGCCGGTGTCGGCGTTAAGGGAGCAGCGAGCCAGCCGCTCCAGTCCGGCGTCGTAAAAATCGATGGAAGCACTGGTGTAATCATAGCTGGAATAGCTGATAAACCAGACATAAAGTGTGTAGCAGACGTCGTCTTCGCGGCCGCTGAGTCGGCGGTAGCATTGCCGGGCGGTGGTCAACCAGGCGCGGACGTCGGCGGAGTCGTAGG
The DNA here is from genome assembly GCA_014728185.1 of Candidatus Coatesiibacteriota bacterium. Taxonomy (GTDB): domain Bacteria; phylum RBG-13-66-14; class RBG-13-66-14; order RBG-13-66-14; family RBG-13-66-14; genus WJMB01. Next base: position 1,914 of record WJMB01000293.1, on the reverse strand, counting down.
CGTCGGGCAGAGCGTCTGTATCGTGAGGAAGGATCTCCCAGACGATCACGTCGCCGTCGCGCAGCACCCAGACCCACAGCTCGCATTCGGCGCCGTTGTAGTAACTAAAACCCCAGTAGCTGAAGTCGTGGGGGGTGTAGAGGTGGGCGTCGTAATCCAGATACTCGGCGTCGAAGGAGACCAGGTACCACCCGTCGCCGTAATCGGCCGCGACGCGCTCGTCGGCGATCTCGCGAGCCCATTCCAGGTCAAGCCCCGAGGTTTCCCCGTAGGGTTGCAGGTCGCAGGCGGCCAGCAGTCCGGCCGCCAGCAGGGCGATTGAAAATGATAGGGTGAACACTCGGCGCATGGCGGTTTCCCTTCGAGGTTCATCACTGGTATTATAATCACCCCGGCCGGTCGTGGCAAACTGAAACGGAAGGTAATTGATGCCCCCCGTCGTCGACAGCTTCGTCGCCCTGGACCTGGAAACCTCGGGCCTGGATCCCAACCGGCACGGCATCATCGAGGCGGCGCTGATCCGTTACGAGGGCGGCCGCGAGACGGCCGTCTGGCACAGCCTGATCGATCCGGGCATCCCTCTGCATCCCGAGGCGACGCTGATCCACGGCTTGACCTCCCGGGACCTCGAGGGCGCTCCCCGCTTCGCCGAGGTGGCCGAGGAGCTGCTGGCCTTCCTGGGCGAGGGTCCCCCGCTGGCGTATTACGCGGCCTTCGATTACCGCTTCCTGCGGGCGGCGGCGCAGCGTTTGGAGCTGGCGGTGCCGCCGCTCAACCGCTGGCTGGACCCCTTGCCCCTGGTGCGCAGCCGGTTGGGCAAGGGCAAGGCCAGCATGGAGAACGCCTGCCGCATTTACGGGGTGGACCCGGGGGAGGCGCACCGGGCGCTGGACGACGCCCGGGCGGCGGCGCGCATCTGGCTGCTGGTCAATGAATCCGGCGATGGATCCGGCGATAGAACCGGTGGCGGCGCCTGAGCCCTTTACCTGACCCCGCCCCGCGGCTATAATGATTGAGCTGGAACGGGTTTCGTCCGCCGATAAGCGAACGTCGCACCAAACATACTTGACTGCCTTGACTGCAAGGCTCCCTCACTCAAGACAACCAGTCCGACAAGATGGCCAGAAAGATCATCACCAGAATCGGCGATTGGCCGGAGAAGCCGCGCAGTGTCAAGGAGATATTGCGTCTTCTCGACGAGGGCGAGATCTCGCCGACCCTCGAGGCCTTCGATGAACAGACCCAGAGCTGGCGACCCCTCTCCGAGATCGAGCCCTTCGCGGAGCATCTGCGCCTCGAGGAGGAGATGCGCCGGACGCTTTCGGCCGATGAGTACGCCAAGCGCAAGCGCTTCCGTCGACCGGTGCGCTACACCTTCGTCGCCCTTGGCGTCCTGGCCCTGTTCGTGGCGGCGGTCTTCGCGATGGCGACGGTTTTCGACGTCTTCGCCGAGGGGCTGGGCGGTCTTCCCGAGGTGCCCGAGGGCGAGGCCGAGAAGCTGTGGGTTTTCGAGGTCGGAGAGCCCGTGGGTGGCTCCCCCTTCTATTGGGACGGCTCGGTTTACTTCGGCGCCGAAGACGGCTACATCTACCGCGTCGACGCCGAGACCGGCGAAGGCGTCTGGCGCTACGAAATCGGCCGACCGGTGCTGGGCGAGGTGCTGATCGTCAACGGCCGCCTCTACGTCGGCACCTGCGCCGCCGGGGTCTGGTGCCTGGACGCCGAGAGCGGCGAGCGGCTGTGGAGCTGTTACACGGGGCACTACGTCGGCGGCGGCGTTCATTACCATGAAGGACGGCTCTACTTCGGCTCCTACGACCACAACGTCTACTGCTGCGACGCCCTGACCGGTGAGCTTATCTGGAGCTTCGAGAGCGGCGGTTGGGTCTTCTCGACGCCCTTCGTCGACGACGG
>WJMB01000292.1 GCA_014728185.1 Candidatus Coatesiibacteriota bacterium | reverse complement strand
TCGCAAGGGCAAGCGCGGCCGGGGCGCCGGCGGCAAGATCCCCGTTTTCGGGCTGCTTAAGCGCGGCGGAGAGGTCCGCGTCATCCTGCCGCCCAACTGCAGCGAGAAGCACCTGCTGGGGGCCATTGTGGAGAACGTCGAGCTGGACTCGATCGTTTACTCCGACGGCTGGAAAGCCTATAACAAGCTCTCGCTCAACGGCTTCTACCACCAACGCATCAATCACGACATTACCCTGGTCGACGGCAAGGTGCCTATCAACGGCCTAGAGAACTTCCAGGGCTACGCCAAACGCCGCCTAAAAGACTATCACGGTGGCTATAAACGCAACTTCAGGCTCTTTATCAGGGAAAGGTCGTTCCGATTCAACCACAGAAACGACGAAAACACTCTCGACCACCTGCAGGATGCACTGCTCAATTGGTCCGATCAGGTTACATGATGCCTTATCTTAAGAGTATGGCGCTTAGGTCTCAACTGATACTGTCGGAGCCGGGAAAGAAACGCGCTCGATCTGGTCGCCCCGAATCGTCGAGGCGCTGAAGCGGGATAGGTCAGATCCTTTCGATCCGCCACAAACAGCTTTTGCAGTGTGCATACTCTGCCACCTGCTAATCGCCTATTTATCAACGTCATGCTGTTATCTCCCGGTCCACGGCCCGTAAGTGATCCCAAATCGCAATCATTATCAGCGGCCGCTGAGAGCCGCCACAAGGGATTAGTACTCGATGCCTGCCCTGCTGACAGCCTTGACTCGACAAAGCACTTGGCTGAACCAAGGGCTGAACCAGGCAATTGCCCGCTTTTTCTTCTGCCTTATCCTGTTGGCCTTGTCTTGTTGACGCGACCGGACCACCCGGCGGGATTGACGTCTTTCAATAGCGCTCGATCAATCAAAGGGATCGAGTACCCTCGTCGGGCCGGGTTGTGATCGTAATCTGCTGATAGTTAACGTGTAACATCAAAACCACCTCACACTTGCGAGGGGGTGAACAAATAATGGCCAGCCTGGGCGCGCTCGATGGATAATCTACTCTGTTAATAGTAGCTTGCATTTCGCGCACGACCCTTTCAGCTAGACTCATAAATGCATCAACAATAAGCACTAAAGCCACGCATGATGATATCGGGACCAAAGCGCGACACACCCGGACGGCGACTGCCCGCTTGGGTGATCCGCTCTTCATCGGCCCCGCTTGGTCCGATCAGGTAACATGACGCCTTTCACGAATCGACCGCCGGTATACGGCGGCATCTTGAAAAAAACAACGTGGAATGACAATCTATCACCTTTGCCTGACGGATTGGATGATGGGTCTGGATTGAGTGTGATGCCCAGCATTCCTGGAAGGCGGGAGCGGCTGGAAGGATAATGGGGAGGGTGAGCGAGTTGAATCGCAGGTTATTGATCAGCGTCGTCGGCGGTTCGCGCTGCGATGAGGACGTCGCCGAGGCGGCCGCCGAGGTCGGGGGACTGCTGGCCGAGGCCGGCGCCGTGGTGATCTGCGGCGGCTACGGCGGTGTGATGGAGGCCGTCTGCCGTGGCGCGGCCGCGGTCGGCGGATTGACCGTGGGCCTGCTGCGGGGCTACGATCACGACGAGGGCAACCCCTACCTCTCGCTGGCTCTGCCCACGGGGTTGAACCTGGCCCGCAACACCCTGGTTGCCGCGGCGGGGCGCGCCGTGATCGCCATCGACGGCTCCTTCGGCACGCTGTCCGAGATCGCCCTGGCGCTGAACCTGAACCGCCCCGTGGTCGGCCTGCGTAGCTGGACCCTCGACGAAGCGGCGCGGCGGGTCCAACTGGGACGCTACCGCGGCGTCATCCACACCGCCGAAGACCCCGAGAGCGCCGTTGAGATGGCCCTCGAACTAGCCGGAGGTTCCCGATGACCAAGGCCTTCACCGCCGTCGTCCACGGCCGGGTTCAGGGGGTGGGTTTCCGCTACTTCGTGTTGACCCGCGCCCGCTCCCTGGGGCTGATCGGAAGCGTGGCCAACCGGCCCGACGGCACCGTCCGAGTCGTCGCCGAGGGTCCGGAGAACGAACTCGACGAGCTGTTGACCCTCCTCGAGCGCGGACCCTCGGCCGCCCGCGTCGAGCGGGTCGAGATCGAGCGGCACCCGCCCTCGGGCCGGTACCGCAGCTTCGAGGTGGTCTACTGAGCCGCGCCCGGCATATCCCGCGGCGGGCGGTTGATCCGCAACGCGCTGCGCGGGACCGGCGACGCGGGGCTTGAGACCGCCGGGCGGGCGGGCTATAATCCGCCCGCCGAACACCAACCAAAGGAGCCCCGTGCCCTTCGACGCCATCGAAGACGCCCTCGACGCCTTGAAGAACGGCGAGCTGATCATCGTCGTCGACGACGAGGACCGCGAGAACGAGGGCGATTTGATCATGGCCGCCCAGTTCTGCACCCCGGAACGGGTCAACTTCATGCTCTCCCACGGGCGGGGGATGCTCTGCGCCCCGATGACCGCCCAGCGCGCCCGCGAGTTGCGCCTGGAGATGATGGTGGCCCCCGACGACAACACCGCCCCCCTGGGCACGCCCTTCACCGTCACCGTCGACTACAAGGACGGCCTGACCACGGGAATCTCCGCCGAGGAGCGCTCGGCCACCATCCGCGCCCTTGCCGATCCGGCGGCCCGCGGCGAGGATTTTGCAAAGCCCGGGCATATCAATCCGTTGAGAGCCCGGGACGGCGGCGTGCTGGTCCGCGCCGGACACACCGAGGCCGCCGTCGACCTCTGCCGCCTGGCCGGCCTGCGCCCCACCGGCGTGTTGATCGAAATACTCAACCCCGACGGCACTGTGGCGCGCCAACCCCAGCTTGACGAATACAGCAAGCAGTGGGGTGTAAGGAAAATCTCCATCGCCGAGCTGATCGAGTACCGCCGGCGCACCGAGGTGCTGGTCGAGGAGGTGGCCCGAGCCAAGCTGCCCACCATCTTCGGCAGCTTCCAAATCCACGCCTTCGAATCCACCGTCTCCGACGAGTACCACGTCGCGCTGACCATGGGAAGCATCGACGATGGCGAGCCCGTCCTGGTGCGGGTCCATTCCGAGTGCCTCACCGGCGACACCTTCCACAGCCTGCGCTGCGACTGCGGCCCCCAACTCGACGTCGCCCTGCAGGCCATCGCCGCCGAGGGCCGCGGCGTGCTGCTCTACCTGCGCCAGGAGGGGCGGGGCATCGGCCTGGTCAACAAGATCCGGGCCTACTCCCTGCAGGATCACGGCCGCGACACCGTCGAGGCCAACCTCGAGCTGGGCTTCCCCGCCGACCTGCGCAACTACGGCATCGGCGCCCAGGTTCTTTACGAGTTGGGCTTGCGCAAGCTCAAGCTGATGACCAACAACCCGCGCAAGATCGTGGCCCTCGAGGGCTACGGCCTCGAGGTCGTCGAGCGCGTCTCCGTGCAGATCGATCCCACCGACGAAAACCTGCACTACCTGAAGACCAAGCGCGAGAAAATGGGCCACCTGCTCGAGCACCTGGAGTCCTGCCCCAACTGCGGTCACCAGCATGAACCCGAGGTCCGCTACCCCGAGACCGCCGCCCGAAACCGCGACCTCGACGAGACGGAAGACTAGTCGAGAACACTGGCAACGTCGCCGGCGGCCCCGGAAAACGGCCGTCGGCGTAGCTCTTCAGCTTGCCGACCCCGCGCCGGTTCCGGCTCGTTGGTTGGCGGGTTTGGGGCTGGGGGGAATTTTCAGCAGGCCGTTTTCCGGGGCCGCCGTATTGTTGGCCCGGGCGGGCACCGTTATCGGCCCCCGCCCGGGATTAATGTGCGGTCCGGTTGCTACTCGTACCAGGCGTACTTGAGACTATCGTAGGTGCTGTCGTAGTAGGAGATGTGGGGGTTGCCGGAGGAGTCCAGAGCCAGGGAGGTGTGGTACCGACCTGCGTAGTCCGCGTCCACCGTCTCGATATCCCAGCTCGCGCCGTTCCAGGCGGCGTACTTGAGGGCGTAGTTGGTGTAGTCGTAGTAGGATATGTGGGGGTAACCGGCGGAATCCAGTGCCAGGGAGGTATACCGGCTGCCAGTACTGGTCGAGTCCACTATCTGGATATCCCAGCTCGAGCCGTTCCAGGCGGCGTACTTGAGGTCGCCGTTGGTGTAGTCGTAGTAGGAGATGTGGGGCCGGTCGGCGGAATCCAGTGCCAGGGAGGTATACTCGCCGACAGCACTGGCCCAGTCCACTGTCTCGACATCCCAGTTCGAACCGTTCCAATAGGCGTACTTGAGAAAGGCGGAGTCGTAGTAGCTGTAGTTGCAGTACGAAATGTGCGGGTTGCCGGAGGAATCCAGTGCCAGGGAGTTGTAATGGCCGACATCACCGCCCGAGTCCGCTGTCTGGATATCCCAGCTCGAACCGTTCCAGACGGCGTACTTGAGATCTCTATTGGTACTGGTGTCGTCGTAATATGAGATGTGTGGGTTCCCGGAGGAATCCAGTGCCATAGAACTATACATGCCGACACGACCGGCCGAGTCCACCGTCTCGATGTGCCAAGTGTCAGCGCCTGCGGGCGCGACTAAGGCCAAGGCCGAAACGAGCAACAGCATCCGTTTCATTGTCCGCTTCCTTTGAGGTCGTCTACCGTTTGAAATAAGTTGGCGCAATCACATCCATAGAGCAATAATAGTTGCAGTTGATGGTACTTGTCAAAAAAAAGACGGGCCTGGCGGCCCGTTTTTCCGGCAACACACGACCCCAAGCGCGGGAAAGCCTGGAGCCACACTAAAAGTGGCGGGATGCTAATCCCGCCCGTTTGCCGCAATACCAACAACTCTTTACCGGCCGACGACCACCCGGCGGC
>WJMB01000291.1 GCA_014728185.1 Candidatus Coatesiibacteriota bacterium | reverse complement strand
GTCGAGAACCGCAACTGGGCCGACGAAGAGTGGAAGTGGTACTTCACCGACACGGCCGAGGAGGCCGACGTGGTGATCTACATCACCACGGACAAGGAGAAGGCCGACCTGTTGATCTGGTACGTCGAGATGTCGCACCAGGCCGGCTGGGAAGGCTACCATCCCTACAAGGGTCATCTCAAGGAGCTGGAGAAGCTGCGCGAGGTGCGCGAGAACGAGTAGGTCGGGGCGCCTCCCCCGGTGAATGGTTAAGCGAGCGGCCGGGGTCACCCCCGGCCGCCGACGTTGGAGGAGCGGAGCGACGGACGAAGGCGGGCGGTCTCTGGTATACTTGAAAACCCGTCGCGCCGGGTGCGGCCGATCCCGCAACAGCCCACGAAGAGTCACGGACGAGTCTCGAAAGAGGAGTGTTATGAGCCTGCGCGGTTACGTCAAGCTGGCCCGGCCCTTCACCCTGCTGGCGCCCTTCTTCGGCTTCGCCTGCTTCGCCCTGGTGGCGGCGGGCTCTCCCGTGGGGGGCCGGCTGGCCCTCGACGGCGCGCTGATCGTCAAGATCCTGCTGGGCGCGGCGGCGGCGGCGGTGCTCAACATGGCCTCGAACTCCGTCAACCAGATCTTCGACCGCGAGATCGACGCGATCAACAAGCCGGAGCGGCCCCTGGTCACCGGCGAGGTCAGCCGTCGCGGGGCCTGGATCGCCTGCGTGGTCTTCTACCTGGCGGCGATCGGCCTCTCGCTGCTGGTCAACATGCGCTTCTTCTACATCGTGCTGGTCACCAGCTTCGTGACCTACGCCTACTCTGGGCCGCCGTTCCGCACCAAGCGCAACGGCTTCCTGGCCAACCTCACCATGGCCCTGCCCCGGGGCGGCCTGCTGGTGATCGCCGGCTGGAGCGCCGTCAAGCCCATCGGCTACGCCGAGCCCTGGTACATCGCGGCGGTCTTCTTCCTGTTCATCCTCGGCGCCTCGACGACCAAGGACTTCGCCGACATGAAGGGCGACGAGGCCCACGGCTGCCGCACCCTGCCGATCATCTTCGGCGTGCGTCGGGCGGCCTGGATCATCGCGCCCTTCTTCGTGCTGCCCTTCCTGGGTCTGTTCCCGGGAATCCTGCTGGGCGTCCTGCAAGGGAACACGACGCCGCTTTTAATCCTGGCCGGCCTGCTGAGCCTCTACGGAGCCTTCATCGCCTATCTGATCCTGCGCCGCCCCGAGGAGATGGCCACCGAGAGCAACCACGTCTCCTGGAAGCACATGTACCTGCTGATGGTCCTGGCCCAGGTCGGCTTCGCGGTGAGTTACCAGCTCGGCTGAGCTCTGCCAGAATGGCGCACCCACGGCGCCGATGTCTAATCTGGCATGGAAAACCACCATCCCGGCGGAGAACCTGAACAATTAATGGCATAATTATCAATAAGTTACAATCTTGGTACGCTCCTTGCACATATAAGGGACGCTGAGGCCGTCTTTCGGCGGCCCGGGTCGAGGTGACCTGGAGGTTTATCATGCGCACGGTTCTACTGGCCGACGACAATCGGGAGTGTCTGCGCTCATTGGCGCGGATGCTCGACCGCTACGGCCTGCGGACCCTCCCGGCGGCCAACGCCGCGGAGGTCTGGCGGGCCCTGGAGCGGACCGTGCTCGATCTGGCCATCCTGGACCTGGAGATGCCCAGCGTGGGCGGCCTGCACATCCTGCAGCGCATCCGCCGCCGGCATCCCCGCCTGCCCGTGGTCATCCTCTCCGGCGCCGACTCGGCCCGCACGATCCTGCGTTCCTTCGCGGCCGGGGCGTACGGTTTTTTGCCCAAGCCGGTGAACGTGAAGCTGCTGCGTCAGCTTCTGCGCGAGGTTCTGGCCTCGACGCCGCCGGTACCCTTTAGCTATCCCCCGCTCCCCCACGACGAAAGGAAACCCCATGCGTAGCACCGCTTTGATCGTGACTCTGGCCGTTTTGGCCGGCTTCAGCTCCGCGGCCGCCATGAACTCCCAGGATGTCCTGGCCCTGCTCGAGGCCGGCTGCAAGGACGGCGCCATCATCGAGGCCATCCAGTCCACCGGCAGCACGCCCTTCTTCAGCGCCCGCGACATCATGTTCGCCGACGACGAGTACGGCATCGACGAGGAGCTGATGTACCTCTGCCTGCTCGCCGAGCCAATGAGCAAGGACCAGGTCTACGCCCTGGCCAAGATCGACTACGACGAGGACTACTTCATCAAGCTGCTGACCTCGCCCGGAATCACCTTCGAGCCCGACTACGCCGAAGTGGCCCCCCTGGACCTCGACGACGACGTCCGCGCCGCGCTGATGATGGCCAAGCCCCGCGGCGGCACCACCGAGACCACCGAGGTGGCCCCCAAGCGCGCCCAGTTGACCATCAACATCTCCGGCGAGGCCTATCAGACCAGCGAACCCATGGTCTACTTCTACATCCTCGTCGACGGCGAGGTCGTCCGCGAGGTCGTCGACGACAAGGTCGACGTCTACATCGGCTCGGCCTCCTACAACAAGTTCATCTACACCAGCTACACCGAGTCCGTCGAGACCGGCACCCACACCATCGCCGTGGCCGTGGTGCCCTCGGACCGCGGCAAGCCCAGCCAGGGTACAATCAACTCCAACATCATGTTCTCCAAGCGGATCACCCTGGATGACAATTACAACCAGCTCAACCTGATGAGCCGGTTGATCCCCGGTACGCAGTCCTACGAGATCTACGAGCAGTAAGACCCACAACCATACCGCACACCCCGGCGGGCCGAGAGTGACTCAGCCCGGCCCGCCGAGACAACCACCACGGAGGGACTTCACCCGTGTCCAAGATCATCGGAATCGACCTGGGAACCACCAACTCGTGCGTGGCGGTGATGGAGGGCGGCGAGCCCACCGTCATCCTCAACAGCGACGGCGGGCGGACCACCCCCAGCGTGGTGGCCTTCACCAAGGACGAGCGCCTGGTCGGTCCCGTGGCCAAGCGCCAGGCCATCAGCAACCCCCAGCGCACCATCAGCTCGATCAAGCGCTTCATGGGCCGCAAGTACGGCGAGGTGACCGACGAGATCAAAACGGTCTCCTACGAGGTCGCGCGCGCCGACAACGGCGACGCAGCCATCGAGGTCGACGGCAAGCGCTACGCCCCGCCCGAGATCAGCGCGATGATTTTGCAGAAGATGAAGGAGTACGCCGAGAAGTACCTGGGCGAGAAGGTCGAGAAGGCCGTCATCACCGTCCCGGCCTACTTCTCCGACGCCCAGCGCCAGGCCACCAAGGACGCCGGGCGCATCGCCGGCCTGCAGGTCGAGCGCATCGTCAACGAGCCCACCGCCGCCAGCCTGGCCTACGGCCTCGACAAGGGCGACGCCAACAAGACCATCGCCGTGTTCGACCTGGGCGGCGGCACCTTCGACATCTCGATCCTCGAGCTGGGCGACGGCGTCTTCGAGGTCAAGAGCACCAACGGCGACACCCACCTGGGCGGCGACGACTTCGACCAGCGGATCATCAACTGGCTGGCCGACGAGTTCAAGCGCGACAACGGCATCGACCTGCGCGAGGACCCGATCTCGCTGCAGCGGCTCAAGGACGCCGCCGAGAAGGCCAAGATCGACCTCTCCTCGGCCTCCACCGCGCAGATCAACCTGCCCTTCATCTCCGGCGACCGCCACGGCGCCAAGCACCTCAACACCGAGCTCTCCCGGGCCCAGTTCGAGAAGCTCGTCGACGACCTGATCGAGCGCACCGTCCAGCCCTGCAAGAGCGCCCTGGCCGACGCCGGCGTGCAGGCCTCGGGCATCGACGAGGTCATCCTGGTCGGCGGCTCGACCCGCATCCCCGCCGTGCAGGCCAAGGTCAAGCAGCTCTTCGGCAAGGACCCCCACCAGGGCGTCAACCCCGACGAGGTCGTCGCCGTCGGCGCAGCCATCCAGGCCGGCATCCTCTCCGGCGACGTCACCGACGTGCTGCTCCTCGACGTCACCCCGCTGTCGCTGGGCATCGAGACCCTGGGCGGCGTGACCACCAAGCTCATCGACCGCAACACCACCATCCCCGTCCACAAGAGCCAGATATTCACCACCGCCGAGGACAACCAGCACACCGTCGAGATCCACGTGCTGCAGGGCGAGCGCGAGATGGCCATGCACAACAAGACCATCGGCCGCTTCCACCTCACCGGCATCCCGCCGGCACCCCGCGGCGTGCCCCAGATCGAGGTCTCCTTCGACATCGACGCCAACGGCATCCTCAAGGTCTCCGCCAAGGACACCGCCACCGGCAAGCAGCAGCAGATCACCATCACCGCCTCCTCGGGCCTCACCGACGAGGAGATCGACCAGATGGTCCGGGACGCCGAGCAGCACGCCGACGAGGACAAGAAGCGCCGCGCCGAGGTCGAAACCCGCAACAAGGCCGACTCCGCCGTCTTCGGCGCCGAGAAGCTCCTCAAGGAGATGGGCGACAAGGTGACCGCCGACGAGCGCGGAAAGATCGAAAGCGCCATGGAGCGCGTCCGCGAGGCCCTCAAGGGCGAGGACACCGCCGAGATCGAAAGCGCCCACGAACAGCTCAACAGCCAGCTCTCCGAGATGAGCCAGCGGCTCTACCAGCAGGCCGGACCCCAGGGCGAACCCCAGGGACCCCAGGGTCCCGGAGGCGCACCAGGCGGCGAGGCCCCCGGCGGAACCGCCGATGATGACGACGTCGTCGACGCCGACTACGAGGTGATTGACGAAGACGAGGAGTAACGAAGACGAGAGGTGATCAAGTAACGGCAACCCTGGTTTATGGATGAGTACTGGGTCGGGTCAACTGTGACCCGGCCTTTGCCGTTACCAGCCACACCCAAGGCGTTGCCGCGGGGCGGGGTGTGGAACTGGTTCCCTGACCCCGCCGTTTCTGGGTATCCGCGGTTTGTAGATCATATACGGACAGACCATGCTGGGGAGGACCAACGGGTCCTCCCCTTGGTTTATCATTGCACGGGTGCAACCACGCCGATTGGCCGATCGGTCGGTCTCACCGCCGGCGAGCGGAGGCGGTCGTTGATGATCGGGGTGAACGCCGCCCCGTCGGCATTCCCGATCCGCCCGGATCAAAACCACACCCCCGATGGAAAAAACCCCCACCGGCGGGTGCGAATTGTTAGGATAGAGACATGCTCACGCCCGCCGACATCCCCCGCGACCGCGCCCACCTCGAGGCCCTGGAGACCCGCGAGCTCTCGCCCTACGCCGCCCGCTCCGCCGAGGCTCAGCGGCGCGATCCGGCCTACCGGGCCGATCCCTACCGAGGCGAGTTCGCCCGGGACCGCGACCGCGTCCTCCACGCCCGGCATTTCCGCCTGCTGCTGCACAAGACCCAGGTGATGCCCGGCCCGCCCCACGCCCGCTACACCACCCGGCTGACCCACACCCTCGAGGTGATGCAGGTGGCCCGCTCCATCGCCCGGGCGCTGGGGCTCAACGAGGACCTGACCGAAGCTGTCTCCCTGGGCCACGACCTGGGCCACTCCCCCTTCGGCCACGCCGGCGAGGACGCCCTGCGCAAGCTGATGCGCGGCAGCGGCGGCTTCGAGCACAACGAGCACTCCCTGCGCGTCGTCGACGAGCTCGAGGGGCTCGACCTCACCGGGCAGACCCGTCAGGGCATCCTCTGCCACACCGCCTACGACGCCGCCGACTATCCGGAGGGCCGCGAGCTGCCCGCCGGGTTCGTCGAGCTGGGCTACAGCCCCAAGGGCGAACCCTTCACCCGGCCGCGGACCCTCGAGGCCCAGGTGGTCGACCTGGCCGACGAGATCGCCTACCTGGCCCACGACACCGAGGATATGCGCATCGCCGGGCTTTTCGACGCCCGCCGTTCCGCCGTCCCCGAGCGGCTGGCCCTCTTCCTGCGCTCGCCCAAGCGCGAGACACTGGGCACGCTGATCCGCGCCGTCATCCGCCACGCCGCCGAGCTGCTGCGCAACGCCGAGCGCGAGGGCGTCGAGCACCCCGTCATCGACTACCCCGAGGAGCTGGGCGTCCTGGTCCTCGAGTTCAAGGCCTTCAGCCGGGACCACTTCTACAACCATCCCAAGATCAAGAGCCAATGCCGCCGGGCCGCCGAGATCCTCAGCGAGCTGCACGACCACTGGGCGACCTGGCCGCCGGCGGAGCTGCTCGAGCGGGGCTTCGCCGAGGCCGATGACGAGCGGCGGCGGCGCCTGCTGCTGGATCACCTGGTCGGCCTGACCGATCCCGAGGCCCTGCACCTCCACCGGCAGTTGAACCTGATCTAGCCGATCAAGGAAGGCGGCCGCCGGTCGATTTACACCGGGATCACCCAAGCGCCGCAAGTCTTCGGCAAGTCCGGGTGATATGCAACACGACCGGCCCCCCGGGGCCGGTTTGTTCTTTGCTTGTTCTTTGGTTGTTCTTTGGTTGAGATCATCAGTGCCGGTGAATGCCCCACCCTCAGATAAGATTTCCCGAGCAACCCGGCAGAGCCGATGCCATCCCACAAATATGCAATATGACAGACAATATGATAGTAAATTTGAAATCGCGGCCTGCGCACGTTATACTATTAGTTGGTAACAGCAAATTAATCTGCGGAATAAAGAAGCCACTACAAAACGGAGGTTAGAAGTCATGCAAACCAAAGCCATCATTTTCTTCGTCTTCTGCTGCTCTTTGATCGGCTCTGGAGCGGCTGCCGCGTCCGAGCTCGGCAAGCCGGCCGAATTGGCCCTCAGCGTCGGCGCCGAACCGACCAACGACGAAAACGCCCACTGGCAGGTCTTCGACGACGGCGGCGAGAGCGTCTTCGCCTGCGTCCT
>WJMB01000290.1 GCA_014728185.1 Candidatus Coatesiibacteriota bacterium | reverse complement strand
TCGATTATCCCAGGGCAGCCCCCTTTCGTCGTCGCTTACACTGCTTATCAGCGACAGGCGTTTCTGATACCACACGCTTAGTATCGGCTGAATACACGTGTAGTAGCAAATGAGCCTGTCACTTGTTACTAGTCAGTTAGTGGCGGCTGTAAGGAGCGTACTTGGTGGATAACCCGCCCTGCATAGTTGCAGGGTAAGAACGACCACCCGATTGCCTCGCGACGCACGACTACTTCAGTATCAATCAATGATACTGCGCATTGTAGTTCCAGAATCAATGCCTGACGCCCGCGAACAGTCAATGCCTGCTCGGTGACTCTCTCATTATCGGTCCTGATTTGGCCGGAACAAGTTCCATGATGCCTTGCTATTATAAAATATATATGCTAATATAGAAATTGTTGATCGAAATAAACCTTCATGATCATGCGATTGAAAGGGGTTTATAGCCAGAGTGCGCTATTTCCGCCGCAAGGGAACCCGAACCTACCACTGGGACCAGCGCTGCAAGCACGTACCGGACAATGTGCTGGGCACCACCGAATGGGAGATCCTCAGCCGTCCGCCCGCCGAGTGCAAGAGCTGCGTCTTCTGCGAAAACCTAAATCCCGCCGCCGCGCATCGCGAGGACGACGACTGAGCGGGATGATAAAACGTGTTGAGGGCCGCTCTCGATGGAGCGGCCCCTTCGCATGTCGATCGCTTGGCGACGATGGGCTGTTTACCGCTTGCTGTGCAAGCAGTACGTAAGCCGATGAACACCTGATCATTCAGCCACGGCTTTGTACAATGGAGTGCGAAGAATCGTATCTATGCTGCGACGGGATAACAAACGAGACAACAAAAACGAGGACCCCTTCGGGTCCTCGTGGGCCTCTAGCGAGTCTCATCTAGTTGGTGTTGATATCGTACCAGGTGACCAGCCACCAGCGGTCAAGGCCGTTATCCAGGGTGCCGTCGATCTTGGTGGTGTAGTTGCCGTGCCCCTGGGCCACGTAGATCAGATCCTCGTCGGGCATGGTCACGCGCAGGTTGTAGGGAACGTTGTTGTAGATGTGCTCGGTGTCGGTGTCCTCGGGAGGCTGATAATCGGAAAGCGTCAGGCCTAGCTCGATGTTGGCGGCGCCGACGTTCTCGAAGAGGTTCTTGGTGGCTTCGAGTTCGTCCTGCTTGCCCCAACTGGCGGGCAGGCCCTGGTCGACGTCCTGGGGATCGAAGTAGAAGATGAAGTCGTCGTGGATCAGGTTCTCGTACTTGTCGTAGTACTCGGCGTTGTCGTAGGACCACTCCAGATCCTCGAGGACTATCTTGGGCGTGCTGGGCTCCTGCCACTGCAGGTCTTCTCCATCGTCGCCGTCGCCGGGATCCGCGATGGCGAACAGATCGCAGCCGAGAACGAGCAGACCGACCGCGAGCAGGCCGATGATAACCAGTGCTTTACCGTTGCGACCGCGCATCGTTCAACTCCTGTTTTTGGAAGGGATGGCGCTCCCGGCGCTCCCTGCATCATCTGCCGGTATCATTTGCCGAGTTCTTGCCGCGGACTGCGGCCGGGCGAGGTGGTTACAATCCCAGCTTGCTTTGATCGACCCGGTGGTCGGTCGTCGTCAATGCTTTAGAGAATGCTTTAGGGCAATGCGTTACAGTAATATAGCAGCGAACTCGCCGACTGTCAATCGGGCGGGTCTCTTGCGTGCTTTCTTCTGATCTACTCTACGCTGGAATCAGCGGCGGCGTTCCAGGACGAAGGCGGCCAGTTGGCTCAGCACGGTGGTGTCCCGACGCAGCAGCCCCAGGGCGGCCTGGGAGGTCTCGACCAGCTCATGGGCCACGGCCCGGCTGGCCTCCAGGCCGAAGAGGTGGGCAAAGGTCGGCTTGGCGACGTCCTTGCCGACATCCTTGCCCAGCTCCTCGGCGCTGGCGGTGACGTCGAGGAGGTCGTCGGCGATCTGGAAGGCCAGACCCAGGTTCTTGGCGTAGGCCTCCAGGGCCTCGAGCTCGAAGTCGCGGGCTCCGGCGCACAGAGCGCCCATCCGCGCCGTGGCGATGAACAACACGCCGGTCTTGGCGGCGTGGATGAACTCCAGCTCCTCCATGCCCAACCGGCTGCCCGTGGCATCGAGGTCGAGCTGCTGACCGGCGATCATCCCGTCGCGCCCCACGGCCCGGGAGAGCTCCAGACTCAGCTTGGCCGAGAGCCCGCGGCGGCCGCGGATGGCCCCGCAGGCGGCGATGAGCTCGAAGGCCTGCATCAGCCCGCCCACGGCGGCCAGGATGGCCGCGGCCTCGTCGTAAACGGTGTGCACGGTGGGGCGGCCCCGGCGCAGGGAGGCGTCGTCCATGGCGGGCAGGTCGTCTAGGACCAGCGAGGCGGTGTGAACCAGCTCGATGGCGCAGGCGACGTCGATGAAGCGCCGGGGGTCGCCGCCGCAGACCTCGCAGGCGCAGTAGAACAGGAGCGGGCGCACCCGCTTGCCCCCGGCCAGGGCGGTGTAGTTGAGCGCCCGGTAGGTCTTGGCGCGGTGATCGTCCGGGGGCTCGGTCAGGACGGCCAGGCGCTCGTCGATCTCGGCGCGCACCTCGGCCAGGCGCTGGGTCAGGGCCTTCAAGAGCCCTCCCCGCCGGAAGGCAGACCGGCCAGGGTGCGCAGCTCTTCGGCCTCGCGCTCCAGATACTCACGCAGGGCCGAGCGCCAGGGCCGCAGCTCGACGCCCAGCTCTCGGGCCGCCGTGTTGTCCAGGGCGGAGTAGGCCGGGCGACGGGCCGGGGCGTCGAACTCCGACGAGGATACCGGCGTCAACTCGTTGGGCAGGCCCAGCTCCTCGGCGAGGACCCGGGCGAACTCGTACCAGCTCACGGCGCCGGTGTTTGTCAGGTGGTAGACACCGCCCTCGGCGGCCTCCAGCAGCTCGACGATCCCCCGGGCCAGCTCCGGGGCGTAGGTGGGCGAGCTGATCTGGTCTTCGACGACGCGCAGCTCACCCCCGCCGATGGCGCGGCGGCAGAGCTTCTCGGGGAAGCCGTTGCCGTTGTGTCCGTAGAGGGAGCTGGAGCGAATGATCGTCCAGCTCGGGGCGTAGGTGCGCACCAGCATCTCACCGGCCAGCTTGCTGCGGCCGTAGACGTTGAGGGGCGCGGGTTCGTCCTCGGGTCGATAGGGGCGGTCCAGGGCGCCGTCGAAAACGTAATCGGTGGAGATGTACACGAAGCGGCAGTCCAGCTCGGCGGCGGTCCGGGCCAGATGAAAGGTGCCGAAGGCGTTGACGGCGTAGACCCGGTCTATATCGCTTTCGGCGCTGTCGACCCGGGTGTAGGAGGCGCAGTGAATCAGCAGCTCCGGGGCGATGTCGCGCAGCCCGGCGCGCACCGCTGCGGCGTCGACGATGTCGACGTCGCGCTCGAGAATCGGTGCGAGATCATATCCACCGTCCTTGAGAACGGCGCCGAGTTCGCCGCCCAGAAGGCCGTCGGCTCCCGTCAGGGCTACCTTCACGTCAACTTCCTCGATTTGTTGGGGTCAGGCTGTGAGCTGTTCGAGATGCCGCCGGATGTCGTCGGCGACCTCGCGGAAGAAGGAGCGCCGCGATTCGAGGTCGCCCTCGGCGGCGGCGGGATCGGGGAAGCTCCAGTGCAGCATCCGCGCGCCGGGCAGGAAGGGGCACTCCTCCTTGGCCCGGTCGCAGACCGTGACGACCAGGTCGTAGTCCAGGTCGGGCAGATCGTCGAGATGCTTGGGCACGGCGCCGGCAATGTCCAGGCCCCGCCGGGCCATCTCCTCGACGGCCAGGGGGTGGACGGTCTCAGCGGGGTGGGTTCCGGCGCTGGCCGTCTCGTAGGCCTCGCCGGCCAGGTCGCGCAGCAGGGCCTCGGCCATCTGGCTGCGCGCCGAGTTGCCCGTGCAGAGGAAGAGGATGCGTTGCTTGGCCATGTCAGTGTCTACTCCTGATCGGTCACCGTCTCCGGCGACTCGCTCTCGGTTTCCGTTTCAGTATCGGCTTCGCTCCCGGAGGGCGTCTGCTCCACCTCGGGCGGCGGATCGCTGAGCAGAACGAAGATCTCGGTGATGTACTCCTCGGCCGGGGTGTTGGCGTCCCAGTGGTAGACCTCGACAACGGGGCCCTCGGGGCGCCGGCCGCGGCCGTAGACGTACTCGAAGAGCGTGGCGTAGTCGGGACGGGTCTCCGGGCCGATCGGTCCCTTGAAGGTCATGTAGGCGGCCTGGCCGCCCCGCTCCTCGCGCACCTCGAAGCCCGGTGGGGCGATGATGTTCTCGGCCACGGGCAACCAGACCTCGAAGCGGCGTTCCTCCAGGGGGACCTCCTCGGGGCGGGGCAGATCGAAATAGGCGCAGCGGGGCGAACCGACCAGCTCGATGCCGTTGCGGCGCAACACCCCCTGGGCCTCCTGGATCGCCGCCCAGAACAGGTCGTAGTCGCCGCGCTTGGGCAGGACCAGGATGGTGGTCGGCTCCACCATCCGCACCACGACCTCGGGCTCGGCGCTCAGGCCGCCGCCCTCCCCGACGGGCACGGCGTACTCGCGGGGCTGATCATCGCCGCAGGAGACCAGCAGAAGCGCGACGAGCACCGGCAGCCAGACCGCCCGGGTCCTATTCCTCTTCCTCAGCGTCATCTCCGCCTCCGGTGTCCACTTCCACGAAGGGCTCCCAGCCGTCGCCCTGGGTGAAGAGCAGATAGGCCCACTGCGGCGTCCATTCATCCTCGACCACGCCCAGCACCTCGACGACGATCCCGGGCGAGGCGATACCCCGCCCGGCGGCGAACTCCCGCAGCCGGGCCGCCGTCTGCGCATCACCGGGTGAGGCTTCCTCGAGGTCGGCGAGCACCGCCGCCTCGCCGCCGCTCAGGCGAACGGGAAACAGCTCCTCGGGGATGGGAGCGTCTTCCTCCAGCTGGACGGCGAGCAGGAAGGGGGCGACGGGGTCCGCGTCCTCGACGGCTGCGGTTTCGTCCTCCCCGGCTTCCTCCCCGGCTTCCTCCGCGAAGCCGCCGTCGTGGATGACCCACAGCTCACCTTCGATCTCCAGGCCGATCTCGGGCTCCTCGTCGCCCTCGCCGGGGAGCTCGTACTCGGCCAGCAGCGTCGTCAGCTCCTCCACGGCGACGGCGGGCTCGGTCCCGACCTCGGGCCGATAGGCGAGGGCTTCGCGGGACTCCAGGGTGTCGACCACCACGGCGGGGGGATCGACCAGGGGCTCATCGCCCTGGGGACGGGCGATGTTCTCGGCCTCCTCGTCGCAACCTCCCGCAACCAGGAGAACCAACGCCGCGAAGAAAACCAGGAACCAGTGCTGAACACGCATCGAGACTCCTCGGGAAGAGCATTCCAATCCAGGCCCGGGTAACCCGCCCGGTCTTTATCGTGCCGTGAGCATCCTTGCGGGACTCATGAAATGAACACGTCAAATGAACACGACAAATGAACACATCCATGCCGCGAAGCAGGCAATGGAGGGGTGCTGCCTTGCAGAAAGGGATCACCACAAGAAGCGGGACCATTCACTGTAGCTGCTGATAGCGGCTACGAGGGGGTTGCCGCCCGATGCCCACCCTGCTGACACCCCAGCCGGGCGCGCAACCAGAATCGATCACTCGTCGCAGCTCTTTGCAGCCTCAGGTACTGGTTCGGTTTGTTGTGATGATGCCTTCCGATAAGCACCCCTGACAGCCAACCGCCATAACCCGATATCTTTCGGGTTGCAAACCGTGGGGCCTTCCACTCAATGCGGCGCTGCGAGCTTGTAAAACCGATCCAACCGATTGAGCCGGTCATGACTCTATGCCGGGCCGGCCCGGACCGCTAATCGGCGTCGACGACCCGCAGGCAGATTTCGGTGCTGTGCTCGCCGTCGTCACCGCCGGCGGCGCGGTAGATCTCGTAGAGCGGGCCGACGACCCGCCGCCCGCTGGCGGTGACCAGTTGCCGGAGGGTCTGGTAGTCCTCTTCGCGCGGACCCTCGTCGGGTCCGCAGAGCATACTGACCATCCGCCCGCCGGGGAAGGTCTTGACCTTGAGGCCCTCGAGGGGCGGGACGTCGGAATCGACGGGAAGCTGGGCCTCGTAGCGCAGCTCCTCGACGGGGACGCCGGCGGGATCGTCGTAGTAGACACCCATCGGCGGACCGCTGGGCGCCAGCCCGGCCCGCTGCACCAGATCCAGCAGCTCGGCCAGGGCGTGGGGGAAGCCGTCGTAGGAGCCGCGTCGCTCCAGGGCCAGCACGCGACGGGGGGGCAGCTCTTTGAAATCTATCTTCATCTAAGACCGGAATCCTGAATGGGGCAGATGCCGCGATGATCGCGCAGATGATCGGGAGTGAGCCGAAACCGGTGCGGGCGGTGTTGGGCATGCGCCGTACATCGACCAAAGTTCCCACCGCAGCCGGAGGAAGTCGCCGCCACTTCCGTAGCAGTTTACCTGAGCGCGGGCGCGTCCTCAAGCCCCGCCGTCATCGGCGCCGCGAAGCGTCGGTCACCCCGCGGCGCCGCCGATAATCGTACGCGGGCTGGAATCAGCGGCCCGGGCCGCCCACGGCGCCGGCCTTCTCGACGAAGACGATGATGTCGGTCTCGTAGTCCTCGGGATCGATGTCCGGATCCCAACGGTAGACCTCGACCAGGGGACCGGCGGGCATGTAACCGTTGGCGACGATGTACTCGTAGATCTCATCGTAGACCGTGGTGTTCTCGAAGTCGATCTCGCCGTAGAGCGTGGTCTTGACCACGGTGCCGCCCTCGAGCCACTGCGTCTCGTAACCGGCGGGGGCGGCGACGCCCTCCTCGACCGGGATGCCGACCAACCACTCGAGTTCATCCTCGGGGGTGACGGCGGGATCGTCGTAGTAGACGCCGAAGGGCGGGCCGACGGGGGCCACGGCATCGGCGGCCAGATCGTCGAACATGTCTTCGAGGGCGAAGGAGTAGCCGCCGTAGGAGCCCGAGTGCATCTCGATCACGGCGTAGATGGGCTCGAGCTCGGTGATGATGAACTCGTGGGTGAAGGCGGGCTCGAGGGGCGCCACGTCGGCGGCGACGGCGCCGACCAGGGCCAGGCAGGTCAGGATAAGGAGTTTGCGCATGGAATCCCCCAATGTGTGTTTGTTAGGTTTGGTTCGGGAACACTCGGTGATCGGGGCCGGGTCGATTCGAATCGCCGAATACCATGGACAACCGGCTGATACCGCTGTAGGGCGCAATTGCATCGTCGATCGCCGGACGGCTGTCGCATTCCAGCACCCATGCTGTTAATCGGTGGTGCAATTGGTCGTGATTTGGCCGTTTGCGTTAAGCAAGACGTGAATTGCCGGCTGCCGGTCATCCCGAGGATCAATACATAAACCTTGAGCACTACACAGAGTAGCCCATGACGCCTTGGAGCGGGCTAGAGCGGCAAGGGAAGCGATTGCCAAGCGCCCTGGGCGAACGCTTCCGCCGGTGAAGCCGATCCGGCGGCGGCTATCCGATACCGGGAGGCATCACAAAGAACCGAGTAACCAACATCAGCGAGAGGATTGATACACGAGAGGGGTCCCAGGGGCCTGCTCCTCATGCAATATCAACTCGATACGGTGGATAACCGATTCCGGCACCCACCTAAGCAAACCTGTTGTCGGTCGGTATTCGATTATCAGATTCCAAAACACCCGGTGGGTCCACAACTTGCTGAGTCCGCTACTGCGGTGTCGACCGTTCCGACGCATACCCCTTGGGACGTTATAACCAATCGATCACAAAAGCGATGCATGGCAATCCCTTTGCGACGAGGAACCCTCCAGTCACGGGTGTCATTACCTTTGAATAATTCCGGCCGGCGAGCCGACTGTCCGGCGCCGCCGGCCGGCGCATTCACGGGTTAGCTCCCCGGGGGCGGGGAGACCGCTCCGGCCTCCTCGACGAAGACCATGAAGTCGGTCTCGTATTCGTCGGGCTCCAGCTCGGGACCCCAGCGGTAGACCTCGACCATCGGCCCGGCGGGCACGTAGCCGTTGGCCGCCACGTAGGCGTACAGCTCATCGTAGACGGTCAGGTTCTCGAAGTCCAGCTCGCCGGCGAGGGTGGTCTTGACCACGGTGCCGCCCTCGAGCTCGTCGGCCTCGTAGCCCTCGATGGCCGCAACGCCCTCGGCCACGGGAATGCCGAGGAGCCACTGCAGTTCATCCTCGGGAACGGCGGCGGGATCGCTGTAGTAGACGCCGAAGGGCGGACCGACGGCCTCGATGCCGGCGTCGGCCAGGGCCGCGGTCATCTCCTCCAGGGCCAGGGCGAAGCCGTCGTAGCTGCCCGAGTGCATCTCGATCATGGCGTAG
>WJMB01000289.1 GCA_014728185.1 Candidatus Coatesiibacteriota bacterium | reverse complement strand
TCTTCCAAAACGGGAGCCGGGCCTGTCGGCGGCTCCCGCGGCAGTGTAGTAAAAGGCGGACCCCTTTTCAACCCCTAGGTTGAGGGGTCGTCGGCGGCCAGTCGAGCCTCCAGTTCAACGGCGTCCAGCTCCCGGGGCAGCGAGATCCGGTACCCGGGCACAGTGACGGCAATGTCGCGCAGCGTGTCGATGATTCGAGAGCTGAACCGCCGCGCGTTGCCGTAGCTGACCACGGTGCGCAGCAGTCCCCGCAGCAGCTCCGGCGGCTCCAGGGGGTCCAGTTCGATGCTTGGCCCCTTCTCCAACAGCATCAGAGCGCTCAACGGAGCGGCCTTTTGTCGTGGTGAGACGATACCCAGATCGCCGCAGAAGGGAGTGTAGAGCACCCGCGGGCCTTCAACGTCGAAGAGCAGGGCCGGCGCCTCATCGCTCAAAACGCTCCAGCCGCTCTCGAGCAGGCTGCGGGCCAGCGTCGTCTTGCCGGCCTCGGAGCGTCCGGTTGCCAGGCAGCCCCGGCCCGACGGAGTGACGAAGCCGGCTGCGTGGAAGAGAGCGCCGCCGGGCGGCAGCAGCAGCATCGCCGCCCACTGCATCAAGACCCGCCCCAGGCCGATAACGTTGAGATTACGCAACAGGACCCGACAGTCGCCGTTATACTGCTCCAGACGGTACCAGGAACTCGTCAGGCGGCCGCCGTGAGGGGTGTAATCAACGACGGGATTCTCGTCGGTGACCCCGGCCAGCGGCCAGGGAACCTGCTCGACGACCAGCCGGCGATCGGCGGGTTCCTCGGTCAGCGCTTTGTTGAAGCGCGTCTCCACCTGGGCGAGATAGGCCGCGGGGGCTTCGACGGCCAAAACGCCGTCGAGGAAGTGCAGGCGAAGCTCAGCGTTCACGGGGAACCTCCAGGCCCTGGCGGCGCAGCAGCTCCAGAACGGGATCGAGGGGCAGGCCTATCACGTTGGAGAGGGAACCCGTCACTCCAGCAACGAGAAAGGCCCCCGGTGGCGGTTCGTAGTGACCGTCGCGGTCCCGGGCCAGAATAGTCTCGACGGCGGGGAAACGGCCGCCCAGGTCGTCCTGGACGGCGTAGGCGCCGGCCTTGTCCATCGGCGAGCCCCCGGCGACGTATTCGGCGATCGTTTCGGCGTCGAGGCGCTGCATGCGCACCCGGCTGTCCACGCGGAGTGTGCGCATCTCCGCGCCGACGACGCCGACGGCGACGCCGCCGGTGACGGTGTGTTCACGGCCGGAGAGCCGGGCCAGCATCGCCCGGGCGGCGGCCTCGTCGGTGGGTTTGCCCAGCACCCGGCCATCCAGGTGGACGATGGTGTCGGCGGCCAGCAGCAGCTCACCGGGGGAGCGCCGGGCGGCGACACAGCCCAGCTTGCGCCGGGCCAGGGCCACGGCCTGGTCCGGATCATCGTCGGGCCAGTCCTCGTCGACATCGGGAACATCGACGGTGAAGCGCAGGCCCAGGTCGGCCAGCATTCGGCGTCGCCGGGGGCTGCCGCTGGCCAGAACGAACTCGTGGCGCGGGGTGGATCGGTCTGCGGTCATAGCGGCGGGACGGCGGGGCCGTCCCGTGGTCGAGGGGGGATTGGGTTCTCGGGTCCGGCCACCCTACCGCAATGTCAGCCCTCGTCGAGCTCTTCGGTGGTGTCTTCGCGGATCAGCCGCACCAGACCCACACGGCGTGGGGTGGCCTTGACGACCTCCAGACGCAGGTTCTCGTAACTGACGACCTCGCCGGGCTTGGGAATGTGTCCCAGCTCGGCGATGATGAAACCGCCCAGACTCTCGTAGTCCTCGTCGGGCAGCTCGACCTCCAGGGCCTCGTTGAGCTCGCCGATGTCGTGGCGGGCGTCGATCATCCAGCCGCCGTCCTCGAGGGGCTGAATAAGCTCCTGCTCCTCATCGAACTCGTCCTCGATCTCGCCGACAATCTCCTCGAGGATGTCCTCGAGGGTGATGATGCCGGCGGTGCCGCCGTACTCGTCGACGACGACGGCCATCTGGGTCTTGGAGCCCTGGAACTCGCGCAGCAGTGTGCCGATCAACTTGGTTTCGGGCACGAAGATGGGCTCGTGGAGGAAGTCCGGTGTCAGGGGCTCGGCGCTGCGGGGATCGTCGAGCTGTAACAGCTCCTTGACGTAAAGGATGCCCAGGATGTCATCGATGGTCTCCTGATAGACCGGCACGCGGGAGTGGCCGCGCTGGGTGATCTCGCCGGTAATCTCGGAAAGCGGGGTGTCGATATCCAGGCTGAAGACGTCGATGCGCGGGACCATGACCTCCTTGACCGTCTTCTCGGGGAAGTCGGCCAACTGGCGGGCCATCTCCCGGGCCTGGCGCTCGGCCTCGCTCTCGATGATCTCGCCGGAGGGAGCCTCCAGACCGATCAGGAAGGGGTCCTCCTCGCAGTACTGGTGCCCGGTGAGACGCAGCAGGGGCCAGCCGAGGAGGCGGATCAGCAGCCAGACAGGCCAGACCAGGATCGCCGGGACCATCAGCAGGCGGCGCAGCCCCTCGGCGCGGCCGTTGCGCAGGCCCAGGTTGCGCGAGAGGAGTTGGATGAAGACGCCGCAGATTATCACCGCGGCGGCCAGGCCGTAGTAGGCGCTGCCGGGAACCTGAACCACGGACTCGAAGAAGCGCACCCCGAACAGCACGGCCCCGCCCAGGGTGACGAGTTCGAGCACGGGGAACAGTCGCAGGGTGAGGGGGGATTCGCGCCGTCGGCGGCGCACCGCGAAGGCGTAGAGTGACACCGAGGTCAGGAAAGCCAGCAGCAGGCCGACGAGGAAGAGGATCAGGTCCAGCCAGGAGGGCGTCATTGGACCACCCCCACGGCGAGGGTCGGCTGGACGGCGGTCCGGGCCGGGATGGATTGGGGAGGGGGCTCGCTGTCCTCAGCGGCGGGGGGCGTGGTCGAGGGCGAAGCTTCGCCGCCCTCGACGATGGTACTGGGCAGTTCGCTCATGTTTGTTTGGGCGGCCGGTCCGCTGCGTCGGCCCGACTCGGCCGGGCGGTCCGGACTTGGAAGACGTTCGGGATGCGGAAGGGCTGATCGAGCCGCCTGGTCACGGCTATGTTAAAAGGGTTGGAGGAGCTAGAGCTTATCACAGGGGACCCGAAGCGTCAACGTCCCGCCGGGGCGGCCGCGATGAAATCCATCAGCCGCCGGAGCTGGTGCTCGAAGAGGGGATCGCCGGCGACCTCGGGGTGACGTTCCGCGACTCCCCGGGTCAGGTCCCCGGCGGCTCCGGGCTCACCGAGCAGGACCAGGTAACGGGCGGCCGTCAGCTCGGAGCGGGCGCCGGGTTGCAGGTGGACGATCCGCTCCAGGGAGCGCAGGCTCAGCGTCAGGTAGAGGGTCGGCCACGCCCGTTCACCCAGGGCTTCGCGCAGCGGCGGATAGCCGCGCCAGCGAATCAGGGCGGCGCCGATGCGCTCCGGCGAGGCGGATTCCCCCGGTCCGACGGCCAAGGCCCAGACGGCGTTGCGCAGGGCCGACTGGTTGGTCAGCGCCTCGTGGAGCAGACTGCCGCCGGCGATGCTCCGGGAGCGCAGCAGCAGGCGCAGGGCGTCCGGGGAACGGGGCCGGCGGGTGGCGATCTCCAAAGAGCGCAATTGGAGCTGGCGGGCGGCGCGGAAGCGCAGGCGCTCCCAGAAGCCCTGGCCGTTGTCCAGGTAGGCGTCGCGGCAAGGAATGCTCCGCAGGGCCGGGTGGTCGGCGGCGGCCAGATAGGGCCAGGTCGCCGGTCGATCGGCGGCGCTGTCCGCGACGAAAAGCAGGCGGGTCGTGCCGTACTGGGGATCGCCGCGTAGGCCGTCATCGGGATTGACCGTGACTATACCTCGCTGGATGGTCAACGGCTCGGAGGGATCGGTGGCCAGCCGTGCCAACAGGCCCTCGCGCTCCTGCGGCGGCAGGGTGGGGTAGCGGGGTCCCAGGGGACCGCGGTTGACATTGCCCAGGGCGTCGAGCACCCGGATGTCGGGACGCCGGTCGAGGACCGTCGCGGCGTAGAGGGGGCCGAAGAGGGCGTCGTCTCCCTCGGCCAGATAGACGGCGTC
>WJMB01000288.1 GCA_014728185.1 Candidatus Coatesiibacteriota bacterium | reverse complement strand
TCATAACTGCCTCAATATCAAGTAACAAGACTGCGCAGGATAGTATCGGGCTCAAAGCGCGACGCACCCGGGCGGTGACTGCCCGCTCAGCGAACGTCTTAACTCGGGAGGGATCATCACACTACAAGGGAGCCATCCCGCTTACCGGCAGTTTGCCGGAGCCAGCTTGATACCCGTCTTCCCTGCTTCGCGCTTCCAGCCTGACCAGCGGGCGAAACGGTTCGTCTTATCATCGCCGCAACGGGTTGAGGAACCATCTGTCGCCACAAGTCGATCGCCGGCAACCGGCAGCCAACCGCTCTGGGGAGCGCGTATCCTCTTCGGGCCGCATCCTGTTTGCAAGCAACTGATAATACGCGTGTAGATCAAGATAGCCTGTTCTGTTAGGCGTAGGAAAAAGCAGCGGCCTGAAACTGTGTACTCAATTGATAATCCACACTTGCGGTAGCTTGCATCCTATCGCCCAGTGCGGCGGTAACCGGCAAGAAAGGCGCGGATGGTCAAGTCGCGTTGAAGGCTCAGTACATCCGGAAGACCTGTAGCGGCCCGTTTTATCGATCTTGTCAGACTAACTTCGACCGGACACATTACATGATATCAAGCGCTGATAACCAGCCTATCAGCTTACCGCAGCGGTCCATGCCCAAGTGATAATCCCGGACCTGACTTGACAATCCTTCGGCAATAGATGCAGGTTCGGATTGAAGTGCCACCCAAGTCTATCTCGCCAACTTCCTTCGGCCGCGCACTCGAACGCGCCGGCTCGGGATAAACATCTGACGCCCAACAACGAAGAAGGGCGCCGACACGACGGTGGGCGCCCCGGTGTCCCAAGCGCAGGCTAACCCCACTCCCGACCCAGTTCGTCCAGGCGCCGTCGCACAGCATCGGCGCTGGCCAGCAGGCGGCGCAGCGCCGCGACCACGTTGCGCAGGTCTGTCCTTTCCATATGCGAATACAGGGGCAGGCAGAGGATATCGCGGCTGATGTCCTCGGTGATCGGCAGGGGCCGGGGGGCGCGGCTCAGTCCGTCGAAACGCCGCTGGAGGTGCAGAGGCGGATAGAAGTAGCGCTTGGTGGCGATGTTCTCGGCGGCCAGCCCCCGGGCCAGGGCGTCGCGGGAGAGCCCCAATCCGGCGGTGTCGCAGCGCACGGCGAAGTCCTTGAAGGTGCTGCGGGCGTCCAGCGGGATCTCCTGGAAGGTGAACCCCTCTATCCCACCCAGTTCCTCTTTATACAGCTCGACCAGCTCCAGCCGCCGGGCCAGGTTGTCTTCGTGATGCCGCAGACTGGCCCGTCCCACCACGGCGTTGAGTTCGCTCAGCCGCCCGTTGAGCCCCCGGCTGGTGTCCGTGGCCGAGTCCAGCACGCCCAGGTTGCTCTCCCGGCGTAGCCGCTCGGCCACGGCCGTCTCGCGGCAGACGATCAGCCCGCCCTCGGCGGCGGTGACCGGCTTTGTCGGCGAGAGGCTGAAGACCTCGATATCGCCGAAGGTCCCGGCCTTACGGCCGTCGATGGTGGTCCCGAAGGCGTGGGCGGCGTCCAGGATCAGCGGCAGGCCGCGCTCCTCGGCCAGCTCGCGCAGCTCAGCCAGGGGCGGCGGACAGCCGAAGGTATAGACCGCCGTGAGCGCCCGGGTGCGCTCGGTGATCGCCGCGGCGGCGGCGGCGGCGTCCATGGTGAAGTCGCCGGGCCGGGCCTCGACCAGCACCGGGGTCAGCCCGTTCCAGGTGGCGGCCAAGCCCGTGGCGAAGTAGGTGAAGGAGGGCATCACCACCTCGCCGGGGGATTCCAGCACGCCCATGGCCAGCAGCAGGCCGGTGGTGCAGTTGCAGACGGCGAGGACCCGCTCGGGCTTCACGCCCAGATAGGCGGCGGCTTCGGCCTCGAAGGCCGCCTTCTGCGGACCGTTGGTGATCATCCCGCTCTCCACCGCCCGGCGCAGGTCGGGCTCCAGCTCGGCGAAGGGGGGCAGGGTGGGACGAGCCACGGGGAGGGGCTCGTTGAAGAGGGGCCGCCCGCCGAGGATGGCCGGTCGGTCGTCGACCCCGGCGGAGAGCTCCTCGATGGACAACAGCGTCGTCGGCCGTCCGTCCTTGAGAAGGGGCACATGGCGCGCGCCGCGCGAGCGCATCGCCGCCAGCAGCTCCACGGCGTTATAGCCGGTCCGGGCGGTCAGGGGTTCCGTGTGGCAGGCCGAGGCCACGGGATCGCCCAGGCTGCCGCCCTCGAGCAGGTGGCGGCGCACGTCGCCGTCGGTCAGGGTGCCGACGAGGCGTCCCGTGTCGTCGACGACCAGGACCAGACCGCGACCGTCTGCGTTGATGGCCGCCAAGGCCCGCTCCAGGGCCTCGCTCTTCGCGATACAGATTCCAGCCGGTCCGCTCATCGTCAGGCTCCGCTCCATTCGCGTTGAACCCGGGCCGGCACGCCGTAGGCCACCACGCCGTCCGGAATGTCCTCGACCACCACGGCTCCGGAACCGATCATCGAGCGCTTGCCGATGGTCAGGTAGGGGTTGACCGCGGCGTTGGTGCCGATGTAACTGTAGGCGCCCACGGTCGCCCCGCCGGCCAGCACGGCGCCGGGGTGCAGGTGGGCGTGGTCGCCGATGTCCACGTCGTGATCCACCGAGCAGCCGGTGTTGAGCACCACGTTGACCCCCAGGCGGGCGCCCGGATTGACGATCACCCCGGCGCAGACGATCGTCCCGTCGGGTATCGACACGTCGCGGGCGATGACGGCGGAGGGGTGCACCAGGGACGGCAGGTGGTAGCCCAGACCCAGGGCCAGGTTGAAGATGCGCGCCCGGGCGTGGTTGTCGCCCACGGCCGCCACGCAGGCCGTCGCCGCCCGGGGTCGGCGTTCGAGCAGGGCCGTGGAGCCGATGATCTCCACGGAGCCCAGATGGCCGCCGTGGGTGCGTGGATCGTCATCGAGAACGGCCACCAGCTCCAGCCCGCCCCGCAGGCGCAGGATGTCGGCCAGCACCCGGGCGTGGCCGCCGGAGCCGATCATGACTGTTCGCATGGGTCCACCTTCCGATGACCGCCGCTCAGGGTTTCTTATCGACGAGGGTCTTGGCCAGGAGGTCGTCGTCGAGGGCGACCTCGCAAAGGATGCGGCGGATGCGCGGGGCGGCGGCGCCGTCACCGTAGGGCGAGGGCTCACGGGTCAGGCGCCGGCGCAGTCCGGCGTCTTCCAGAACCTCGCGCAGCCGGGCGATCACGTCTTCGGGCCGATCCGAAGCGTCGAAGACGTTTGCCCCGCGCTCGCGGCCGCTCTGGCGCCCGCCGACGTTGACCACCGGAACGCCGAGGACCGAGGCCTCGATCAGCCCGGCCGAGGAGTTGCCTACGAGACAGGCGCAGCGGCGCAGCAATCCGACGAACTCTTGGGGCGGCAGGTTGGCGGTCAGGGCGCGTCGGGGGTCCCGCGCGGTCCAGCGGCGCAGGCGCTCGATGACGTCCCGGCCCCCGGCGTCGGCGTTGGGATGCAGCGCCAGACAGCCCAGACCGTACTCTTCGGCGGTCCGGCGGCAGCCCTCCAGACAGGCCTCCAGGCCCCTCCGGGTGGCCTCGGTCTCGCCGGGCAGCGGGTGGTAGACCAGCAGCAGGAAGGGCTCGCCGAGCTCGAGACCCAAGCGCCGGGAAAGCGCGGCCGTTTCTTCCGGGTCCAGCTCCCGGCACGCCCGGGCGTGATCCAGGGCCAGGGAACCGGTGAGGTGGACTCGACGGGGATCCTCGCCCCAGGCCAGCAGGCGGCGGCGGGCGGCGGCGGTGGCGGGGAAGAGCAGGTGGGCCAGCCGACTCACGGCGTGGCGGGGGCCGTCGTCGACGCGGGAGAGATCACCGGCCTGGAGCTGGGCCAGGGGCACCCGACAGTACCAGGCCGCCGTCGCCGCGCCCAGGACCTCCACGCGGTCACCCAGGACCACCAGCATCTCGGGGCGCTCCCGCCGCCAGAGAATGGCCAGCTCCCGGGTCACCCGTCCGGCCAGCTCGGCCATGGCGGCGGGGGCGTCGTCGCCGTCGTCGAGGGGGGCCAGCCGCCGGGGCGCGAAGCCGTCGGCCTCGACCAGCTCGATGGTCATCCCCCGCGAGGGTGCCAGATGCCCGGCGGCGGCGTAGACCTCAGGCTCGCAGCCCTCGGCGGCGGTCAGCTCGCGCAGCAGGGGGCGCAGCAGACCATAGTCCGAGCGGCAGCCGGTCAACACGGCGATGCGCCGGGGGTTCACCGGGTGTAGCGCCCGCCGAGGAGGTGGCGGGTGACGGTGTAGGAGCCCTCGCGGCCGATGGTGTCCTCGGCGACGTGGTAGATGGTGTCCAGCAGGTCGTCGCGGGCGGGCAGGTCGACCTCCAGCTCACGGTAGAGCCGGCTGGAGGCGAAGAACTCGACCAGATCGACGGGTCGGGGGAAACGCAGCACGTTGACGAAGTCCAGGCGCTCACCGCGACCGAAGGCCTCGTCGAGGGCCGGCAGGACCTCCGTGGTCATGTCCCGGCCCCGGACGCGATAGTCGAGCCGGGGGGTGCAGTCGACGACCTCTTCGTAGAAGCGGCGGAAATCGGCCTGGTCGTCGGGGGCCGGCCCGCAGACCAGCAGCCGTCCCCGCGGAGCCGTCACCCGACGCAGCTCCTCGATGGTCCGGCTCAGGTCGGGCACGTAGAGCAGGCTGAAACCGGCCACCACGGCATCGAAGCTGGCATCGGACCAGGGCAGGGCGCCGTCGGTGGGGATGGTGCGGAATTCCAGGGGCAGCTCGCCGGTTTCCTCGATGATCTCCCAGGCCTTGGCGTACTCGGGAACGTAGTCGACGGCCTCGACGCGGCCGGCGTCCCGCACGGCCCGGGCCAGGGGCAGGGAGAGGTAGCCGACCCCGCAGCCCAGCTCGAGGATGCGCTCCTTGCCGGAGAGCTCGAGCTGCTCGACGAACCAGCCGGCCAGGTCGGCGTTGCCGAAGCGCACGTGGACCTCGACCGAGGAGCGGCGGCGCACGGCCTCGGTGGGCAGGGGTTCGGGGGCGGTATCGAATTCCTGGTAATCGTTCACCACTTGAGATCCTCCGTTCCCTCGACCAGGCGGTCCCTCGTCAGCGGTTCGGCGGCCCGCAGCTCCCGGGCCAGTTCGCGGCCGTAAAGATCGTCGATGTTTCGCGGATCCAGACCGACCCGGGGCCTGCGGGCGCAGAGATCCCCCGGGGCCAGCCGGTGTCCGGCGGGTAGGTCTCGGGCGGCGTGGAGCCCCTTGCGCGCGGCGGCGCGGACGTCGCCCTCCACCGCCCGGAGACGTTTGACCCCCCCGCCCAGCAGCCGCTCCGCCCGGCGCACCCGGCGGATCAGCTCGGCCAGCTCGGCGGGTTCGCAGCTGGCGTCGTGGTCTGGTCCCGCGGCCCCGCGATCCAGGGTGAAGTGCTTCTCGATCAGACTAGCCCCGAGAGCGGCGGCCAGCACGGCGGCTTCGCAGCCCCGGCTGTGATCGGAATAACCCACGGGAACACCGTAGCGCTCCCGAAGCGGCGGTATCGCCGCCAGGTGCAGTTCGTCCTCGGGTGCCGGGTAGGCGCTGGTGCAGTGCAGCAGGATAAGCGGCACTCCGGCCAGGCGTTCCACGGCCCAGTCGATGTCGGCCGTACCGGCCATCCCCGCGGAGAGGATCAGGGGCAGCCCGGTTCGGCGGGCGGCGTCGAGGACGAAGGGGTCGGTCAGCTCGCCGGAGCCCAGCTTGATCGCCGGCACTCCCAGCGCGGCGACCAACTCGACGTCGCGGGGGCTGAAGGCCGAGGCCAGGAAGACGCCGCCGCCCGCGAGGGTGTGATCGCGCAGAGCCGCCAGGTCGTCTTGGGAAAGGGACAGACGGCGCAGCATGGCGCCCTGGTCGTCGCCGGCTCCCCGGGAGCGCTGGTAGTCCGCCGTCCCGGCTCCAGGAGCGACGAGCTCCTCCGGTGTGAAGACCTGGAACTTGACCGCGTCGGCTCCGGCGGCGATCGCCGCGTCGACAAGGCGACGGGCCTTGGCCGGATCGCCGTCGTGGTTGACACCGATCTCGGCGACGATCACGCAGGGGGCGTCAGGGTCGTTCAGGCATCGCTGGAAGCTGTTGGCGGCGTTGCTCAAGGTGCGGTCTCCACGCTGCGGCCTGGGGGGATGACCAATCGCGCCGACCAAACGAACCGAACATTCGCGCCGACCAGTCACCTCAGGCGGTCGATAACGGCGGTAGGTCTCCGCCCCGAGCACCCCGCCACACATAACCTTAAGATACATGAACCGGGGTCGGGATTCAAGCCGCCTCGACGGGACTCAGCGGTTTCGGGAGCGAAAGATCAGAGCGGCCTCGGCCACGGCCAGGTCCCAGGCGTCATCGATGTCCACGGACTCCCAGGGTTCCATCGTCAGGGCGGCGATGCGCCGGCCCAGCAGACGGTCGGCGGCCAGCAGCTCCGGCGTGGTCAGATAGACGGCGCCGTTGGGCCGGTGGAGCGGCGGCAGGTCCTGACGGCGCCGGGGTGGATCGGCGTTTTCGGGAACGGCAAGGCCGTCGACGATGCGCCAGGCCCAGGCCGGGTGGTGCTCGACGGGGGCCAGGGAGATCAGCGAGTCGCAATCGATGGATGAGAAGAGCTCCAGGGCCGCCTCGAGATGCGCGGCGTTGCGCAGCGGCGAGGTCGGCTGGAGCACCGCGACGACCTCGGGGCGGTAACCCTCGGCGGCGCTGAGCTCGGCCAGAGCGTGCTGGATGACCGGCAGGGTCGGGGTGTCGTCGGCGGCCAGTTCGGCGGGCCGACGGAAGGGCACCTCGAGACCCAGTCGACGCCCCAACCGGGCGACGGCTTCGTCGTCGGTGGAGAGCACCGCCCGGACGGGACGGAGGCAGTCGCCGACGCAATCGGCGGTATAGGCCAGCAGGGGCCGGCCGGCCAACTCGGCCAGGTTCTTGCCGGGCAGACCCCGCGAACCGCCGCGGGCCGGGATGACGGCCAGAACCTCCACCTCAGGCCAGCCAGACCTTGTCGCCGGGGCGGTGCCCGGCGGTGGCGTTGCGGGTGTCGACGACCAGTTGCGAGCGCTCGACCAGCTTGGGGTAGTCGATGGTCGAGTGGTTGGTGACGATCACCACGGCGTCGTAGTCGGCCAGGGCGGCGTAATCGTCGCCCAGCTCGACGCTCTCCAGGCGCAGCTCGGTCTGCCGGGTGGCCGGCATGGCCGGGATGAAGGGATCGTGGTACTCGACCCGGGCTCCCCGCTGGATCAGGCCCTCCATCACGGGCACCGCCGGGCTCTCGCGCATGTCATCGATGTCCGGCTTGTAGGCGATGCCCAGCACCAGCACCCGGGAGCCCTTCAGCGGCTTCTCTCGGCTGTTGAGGGCCGCAGCGACGCGCTCGACCACATAGCCGGGCATGGCCGAGTTGATCTCGCCGGAGAGCTCGATGAAGCGGGTGCTCATCCCGTACTCGTGGGCCTTGTAAGTCAGGTAGAAGGGATCGATGGGGATGCAGTGGCCGCCCAGACCCGGGCCGGGCCAGAAGGCCATGAAACCGAAGGGTTTGGTATTGGCCGCCGCGATCACCTCGTGGACGTCGAGGCCCATCTTCAGGCAGAGCAGCTTGAGCTCGTTGACCAGGGCGATGTTGACCCCGCGGAAGGTATTCTCGAAGATCTTGGTCAGCTCGGCCACCTCGGGGCTGGAGACCGGAACCACCCGTTCGAAGACGGGCTCGTAGAGGGCGCGGGCCGCCTCCAGACAGCGCGGGGTCAGTCCGCCGAGGACCTTGGGGATGGTGCGGGTGTTGAAGCGCTTGTTCCCCGGGTCCTCGCGCTCCGGCGAAAACGCCAGGAAGAAGTCCTTCCCGGCCGTGAGGCCGGAGCCCTCCTCGAGCAGGGGCTGGATCTCCTCCCGCGTGGTCCCCGGATAGGTCGTCGATTCCAGGATGATCAACTGGCCCGGACGCAGCCGCTTGGCGATCTCCCGGCTGGTGGCGTGGACATAGGAGAGGTCGGGCTGGCGGTGTCCGTCCAGGGGGGTGGGCACGCAAATCGCCACGGCGTCGACCTCGGCCAGGCGTTCGAAGTCCGTCACGGCGCCGAGGAGTCCGTTCTCGGCGGCGGCGGCCACCCGTTTCGATGGAATCTGACGGATGTAGCTTACACCGGCGTTGAGCTTGGCCGTCTTGGCCTCGTCGATGTCGAAACCCAGCACGCGCACACCGCTCTCGGCGAAGGTCAGCGCCAGGGGGAGGCCGACGTAGCCCAGGCCGATGACACCGAAGACGGCCTCGCCGCTTTTGAAGACACTCAGATGATCCCGCTCGGTCAAACTGCACGCTCCTGGAGCAACGCTCCCGCGGGGGAGTCGGTCGGGATGGGTTTAGCATTTGGGATTATCACACGTTCCTGAACAGGCATATATCGCTAATAACTTGTTATCATGTACTTTATAGCTGCGCAAGCTGTCACTGCCCATGCCTTGCCTGGTGGCGGAAAACCAGGCTTGCCCGAAGCGGGCGCTTCCAAGAGGATGCCAAGAGGATGCTTAGAGAATGGATGTCCCGACTCCTGATTTGCATCCCGGGCTTACCAGTCATATGGAGGCTAACTGTTTCCAAACAGCTGGTTTAGCTGATACGCAAACCCTCTTTGGCCCGTCGAGCTGAAGGTCCTCATGTGGTAGTTGTGGGCACATCCGTTCTAAATGCCGCTGTTTCTAGGTTTCGACGTAGGTTCAGTTTCAGGTGATAATCCCAAACATTTCAGCCGGAAATCCGCCAGGCACCGCGGATTCAGGCCGTCGGTGAACTCAAGGGGCCGTCGACGAGACCGCGCAGCAGGCGGTAGGCCAGGCGGCGCAGACCCCGGGGGCCGCGTCCGGCGAGACGTCGGTAGAAACGGGCGACGAGCCACGAGAGGCGCGCCCGGGCCGGACGGGCCGGGAGGTGGATCCGGCGGCCGGCGTTCTCGGCCCAGCGCACCCGGCCGATCAGCGGACCGGTGCGCTCGGCGTAGAGCCGGGCGTCCGGCGAAGCCCACCAGCCGCCGGCGTCGCGGCGGCAGAGGCGGTGGACGAACAGGCGGCGGCGCGGGGCGAGGTAGGCGGCCAGCTCACCCAGCCGTGGCGGCTCGTCGCCGAAGGGCTCCACCAGGACCCGGGAGCCCGGCGGCACCTGGGCGCCCAGGCAGCTCCCCCGGGCGGGCAGCCAGCGGTTGTTCGAGCAAGCCGCTGGATCGACTGGCTGGTGTTTCAACATGGCCGCCGATAATCGGCTTATGAAGGTCCCGCATTGGGTGGCTTGGAGAAGCACCCTTCCGGAATGGTGGTTTCAATTTCGCACTGGATGGGACTCCCCTTGATCTCGCAGGTGAAGATATCCTCATACCCCCTGATATTGCAACCCAATAGAGCCTCGCGGAAAACCGGCTCCGAATCCAGCTTGGGGGGTGAGTACTCTTTGCCGGACATGATCACTCCTTAGATGTGGCGCTAATCGGTGCAGCTCGAGTATAACTTTATCCAGGTTTCCGTGTGCCGACAGGTCGTCGGCGATGATCGCCAGAGGGAACCGGTTTCAATAAGTACGATACCGGCGCAGCGCGAGCACTGCCAGCGGTTTGCGCAATCCAGGCAATCGGGCACCTCGAGATAGCGCATACAGTTCAGGTAGAAACGCGGGGGCGAGTGATTCCAGATCCTCCGAAAGCTCTGCCGTTGGACATTGCCCAGGGACAAACGGATTTGCAGGCAGGGCATCACCGTGCCGTCGGGAGCGATGGAAAAGCTGTCGCTGCCGGCTGTGCAGGGGACGGCGCGCATCATGCGCTCAATATCTCTTGATTCCGGAAGCTTCGGGTAACTCAGCTTCTCGAACATCGCCGGGCCAACACTAATCAGATCGTCGGCGTCCAGCATCTCGCGATCGGGAATGCACGAACCCATATTCGAAGGAGAAATGAGCGTGGAAGCTCGGAAACAAGCCCCGAGACCGTGAATGTACCTTCGTGTTCTCGCGAAGTGGTGGAAGGTGTCCTTCAGTAGCACCGAGCCGACGACGACGGTAATTCCTGCGGCCCGCAGTCGGCGGATAGCCTCGCTGGTGCGTTCGAAGGAGCCCGGAACACCGGTGACGCCGTCATGGGTTCGAGCGTCGGGTCCATAGAGCGAAACGTGGATGTGCCGCACCCCGTTGACCGCCAGGAAATCGACATCGTCTTCGTCGAGATCGTAGGCGTTGGTGTAGATGCGCAGGTAGACACCCAGACGGTGACTCTCTTCAACCAGGCGGGGAAAGGCCGGATGCAGGGTCGGTTCGCCGCCGGTGAGAGTCAGCAACAGACAGCCCATACCAGCGATCTCGCGCAACACGTCGAGCCAAAGCTCGGTGGATATCTCGTTGCGGTGGGGGTCCGTGGGGTCGACGTAGCAGTGGTGACAGCTCAGTTGGCAGCGGTAGGTCAGCTCGAAGGTGCCGTTGAGCGGTACGTTGTTGCGCGGCGCCAACAGCCGCAGACGGTCCATCACCTCGCGCTGTACGCCTTTCTCGGGCATCCCTAGAGGACCTCGATCAGATCGGCGCGGCGCATTTTCGCAAGCAATCCGAGGATATCGGCGGACAAGCGCTCGCGCTCGACCTCGTACTCCCCGAGGAGCTGATCCACAATCCCGGCGACGTCGCGGGAGCCGGCGAGGAGCTCCCAGACCCGGGCGCCGACCTCATTGAGATTGTGCAGGCCGCCGTCGTCGGGGGTGATGATGAAGATCTCGTTCTCGATGCGGCGCCAGGGTAGGTCGCTGTAACGACGCACCCGGGTTGTCAGGTCGATCTCGCTGGTCAATCGAGGCCTCCGGAGTCGGAATCGAGGCAGATACCGGGCAGAGGGCCGCAAAGCGCCCGGCGTAGCAGATAGGGTGCACGGCGGGGTTCGTCGGTCAACAGCAGGCCCAACAGACGCGCCCGTTGTTGAACCAACTTCGCTCGTGCGGCCAGCAACCACTCCCAAAACGGCGTTCGCGGCAAGGGGCGACCCGGCGGAAGCCGCCGCCGCAGGGAGGGGTAGCGGCGCAGGTAAGTCGTCATGAAAGCCGGCAGACGCTCCAGACCCCAGCGGCGCGCCCGAACGGCGACGAGGTTCCAGTCCACTTCAGGCGCCATGCGGTGTATGTCCATCACCCATAACAGATGGGGCTGGAAGAGGTGCTCCTTGGCCAGATGGGTCAGGGCGACCAGGGCGGCGTCCTCGGGATCGGGCGTCCAGATACCTCCGCCGTCGAGTTCCAGACGCCGCCTTCGCAACCAGAGATCGTCGCAGCCCCGGTAGCGTCCCGGCGGGACCAGGTCGAAATGGACCTCGATCAGGTTGCGCCCGCGTCGCCAGGCGAGGTGAACCCAATTGGCCGACAGCCTCCGCGAGGTCGCCGGATCGTCCAGGGGCTCCCAGTCCAACCGCTTCAGCAGCGACACCAGGCGGGGCAGCCGTCGTCGGGGCAAGAAGAGATCGATGTCGCTGAAAGGCCGGGTGCCCGGCGGGTAGAAGCTCCGGGCGAAGTGCAGCCCCTTGAGCACCACGGGCTGGATACCGGGGTCGGCGGCTTCGATTTCGGCGCAAATCTGCTGGGCCTTGAGCTCATCGGCGATATTGCTGCGCCGCCTATCAGCATAGCCGAGTACCGTGCCCCCGACCGAGCCCGCATCTTCTTTACCGTCCGCCACCCAGGCGGCCAGGGGTCCCAGACGCTCCCGCTCCAAGAGCCACGGGAATCCGGCCGCACCGGAGAGACCAGTCAACCGCTCCGGATCCGGGGCGGCCAAGGCCTCGAAGAGGGCTACTTCTTCCCGATCAACCGCTGCCACAGGGTCTTCCTGGTGGTTTCTTCCTCGTCTCGGTGGTAGTAGTAGTAATAGTAGTGATGTGTTTTATATGTGCGGCTGAAGTCAACCTTGTTCAGCACGTAGCCCAGGATGCGGGTCCGCGACTTGCTGAGCAGGTTGATGGTTTCCTTGGCGGCCTCCAGTTCCGTCTTCTCGCTCTCGAAGACCAGGATGCAGCCGTCGGCCTGGGTGCCCAGGATGGCCGGATCGGTCACGGCCAGCACCGGCGAGGTGTCGAAGATGATCTGGTCGAACTCGCTGCGCATTCGTTCGATCAACTCGCGCACCCGGCGCGAGGCCAGCAGCTCCGAGGGGTTGGGTGGCAGGTGCCCGGCGGGAAGCAGGTAGAGATCCTCGACCTCGCTGGGCCGGATGGTCTCCTCCAGCTCGCGGTCGCCGATGATCAGCTCGGTGATCCCCGGCGTCGAGGGGAGGCCGAAGTATTTGTGAATCTGCGCCTTGCGTAGGTCGGTATCCACCAGCAGCGTCTTCTTGCCCTGTTGGGCGAAGGCGATGCTCAGGTTGACGCTGATGGTGGTCTTGCCGTCGCCCTTGCTGGGGCTGGTTACAGTGATCAGTTGCTGCTGGTCGTCGACGCTGAAGTACTGGATGTTGGTTCGCAGGATGCGGTAACTTTCGGCCACCGGTGCCCGGGGATGCCTGACGAGGATCGGGGTGAAGCGGTCGGTCTGGAACTCATCGGTGTCCGGGCGGGGGATCACGCCGATGGAGTTGATCCCCAGGGTGCGGTTGGCCTCCTCGACGGTCTTCAGCGTCGTATCGTTGAGCTCGATGACCACGGCCAGCCCGATGCCCACCACCAGCCCGATGGCCAGGCCGATCAGCAGATCGCTGGTGTGGTTGGGGCTGACCGGATAGTTGGGAACCAGGGCGTGATCGAGGATGCGGACATCGCCGGTTTCCATGCTTTCATTGATCCGGGCTTCTTCGTACTTCTCCAGCAACAGTGAGTGGATCTTGCTGGCCACGTCGGCTTTACGCTGGCGAAGCGCCAGCTCCATCTCTTGCTTGGGCAACCGGCTGAGCCGGCTATCGAGATCGGCCCGCTGGTAATCGACAATTCCCATCTGGGCCTCGAGACCCTCTATCTGGCTGCGCAGATAGCCCATACGTTGCGCCTGGGAGAGATAGAGGCGCAGATCGTCGTTCAACAGATCTAGCTGGTTGTCGATCTCCTCCAACCGGGGATTGAGCGGCCCGGTGGTCTCCAGCAGGCGCTGCCGCTCGACGATTAGTTCGCCGACCTCCCGGTTGAGGCTCATCAGCAGCGGATTCTGGGAGAAGCCCTCCCAACTGCACAACTGCGAAAGCTCTTCGACGGACAGCTCGCCGCCCTCGAGGAGGTAGACGGCGGAGTCGCGAATCGAGTAGAGGCGGGCGAGGCTGCCGGCCAGGTCCAATTGATCCCGCTCGGTCTCCAGTGAAAGGCTCGTCAACTGGCGCGCCTCGTCGCTGAAGGTGACGATCCCGGTGCGCTCTTTGTACTCGCGCAGCAGCTCCTCGGTGTTGCGCAGCTTGAGCTCGGCGACCTC
>WJMB01000036.1 GCA_014728185.1 Candidatus Coatesiibacteriota bacterium | reverse complement strand
GTTATCCTTCCGGCGAAATCGGCGGCCGAAACCGTGCCGCCCTCCCGCGAGGTTAGGATGGAGAGTCTGCGCGAGCTCTACCGTATCGGCCACGGGCCGTCGTCGAGCCACACCATGGGACCGCGCCGGGCCGCCGACCGCTTCCTGAGCGAGTACCCGGACGCGGCGTCCTATCGCGGCGTCCTCTTCGGCAGCCTGGCCGCCACGGGCAAGGGCCACCTGACCCGGGACGTCCTCGAGGCCGCTTTCACCGGCAAGTGCCTGGAGCTCGACTGGCGCCCCGAGGACTTCCTGGAGCGCCATCCCGTGGCGCTGCGCCTGGAGGCCTTTAACGCCGACGGCGATCCCCTGGGCGACGAGACCTACTACAGTATCGGCGGCGGGGCGATCAAGACCAATGCCGACTGGAGCGACGGCGACGCTCATCTCTACCCCGACGGCGGGATGAACGAGGTTCTACAGTGGGCCAAGCGGACCAACCAGGGTTTCTGGGAGTACGTCTTCATCCATGAAAGCGCGGACTTCACCGATTTCCTCGCCGAGGTCTGGCGGGTGATGACCACGGCGATCCGCAACGGCCTCGAGGCCGAGGGGGTTCTGCCCGGCGAGCTGCGCGTCCCACGCAAGGCCTCGAGCTACCTGACCAAGGCGCGCAACGCCTCGGGCGCGCTCAAACACCGTGGACAGATTTTCGCTTACGCCCTTGCCGTCAGCGAACAGAACGCCGCCGGCGGCAGGATCGTCACCGCGCCGACCTGCGGTTCCTGCGGCGTGCTGCCCGCGGTCCTCTTCTACCTCAAGGGACAGTACAAACTCTCCGACGCCAAGCTCCTGAGAGCCCTGGCAACGGCGGGCCTCTTCGGCAACGTGGTCAAGTTCGGCGGCTCGATCTCCGGGGCCGAGGTGGGTTGCCAGGGGGAGATCGGCACGGCCTGCGCCATGGCCGCCGCCGCCGCCGCCCAGTTGATGGGCGGCAGCCCAAACCAGATCGAGTACGCCGCCGAGATGGGTATCGAGCACCACCTGGGCCTGACTTGCGATCCGGTCAAGGGCTACGTGCAGATCCCCTGCATCGAGCGCAACGCCATCGCCGCCGGACGGGCCCTGGAGTGCGCCGTCTACGCCACCTTCTCCGACGGCGCCCACCGGATCAGTTTCGACGAGGTCGTCGCCGCGATGGTCGAGACCGGACGCGACCTGCAACCCCTCTACCGCGAAACCTCCACCGGCGGCTTGGCCAAACACTGGAACGACGACGAGACCGAGGCCGGCGAGATTTGACCCCGGGACGGTTCTGGTTTATACTCCCCCCCGAACCGATGTAACGGGTCGATATATCGGTCGACTATCCAACCTCCTTTTCCGGAATCCCCCGGAGGTAGTCCGATGAATTGGTCCCAGCGTCTGGCCCTGGCCTGCGACGAGCACGCCGGGCTCAAGGTCCGCCGCCGCGTCGTCACAGGATTCGATGAAATCGATCGCACTGATCCCGAGGCCGTCGCCCGCTGGCTTACCGGCGCCGTCGAGCGACTCAAGGATATCGTCGACGATTCGACCTTCGAGCGCATCCTGTCCGATTGCGCCTGCACCTTCCCCGAACACGGCATCGAGGCCCTGCGCCGCCTGCGAGAAAAAGGCGCGACCATCGACAAACTCCTCGAAGCCATGGAGAACTCCGACGAGCGCCTGGGTTGGACCCTCTACCCCCACTTCAAGCGCCGCGGCGATCAGCTCCTGGTCACCAAGGTTCCCTTCGACGCCGAAGCCTTCGAGGCCGCCGTGGACGCCCGGGCCAGGCGACAAGCCTACTGCCACTGCCCCCTCGTCCGCAACGCTGAAACCCTGATGCACCGCGACTACTGCCTCTGCGGCTCGGGGTGGTTCCGCCAGCTCTGGGAAGGCGTACTGGGCGTCGAGGTCCGAATCAGCGTCGAGCGCAGCGTCGCCGCCGGTGACGAAGACTGCACCTTCATCGTTCATCTGCCCGCCGGCCTTGAATAGCCCCGGCGGGACCTCGGCCCGTCGCAGCGCCGAGCCCCATCGATTCTCGGGCACCGCGGCGCGGCGTTGGCACGTTTCTTGCGGAAGTGCGCCTCCATAACACAGACGAGCGTAGAACTGCGCAAGAAACGTGCCAACGCCGCGCCGTGCCCGCATAACCCCGACAGACAGCGGAATACGGGCCGAGGTCCCGCCTCAGCCGGTGCCGTTCTCCCCGATTTCGGCCAGTCGAATCCAAGCGTTTGCGAATAGGCTTGACAAAGCCGGACGCACCGGTTAACCTATGCCACGATTTATAGCATAAAGCTGCGTTTCCGTTTCAAGATGCGTACGCATTACGCCAACCCCGCCGGTAGATCAAACAGACTGGTACAGCGATGAAACCGCACAGTACCCTGACCCACCGCCCCATTATCCGCG
Organism: Candidatus Coatesiibacteriota bacterium; assembly: GCA_014728185.1. Taxonomy (GTDB): domain Bacteria; phylum RBG-13-66-14; class RBG-13-66-14; order RBG-13-66-14; family RBG-13-66-14; genus WJMB01. The sequence goes on along the minus strand of WJMB01000036.1, from coordinate 5,547 downwards.
AGGCCCTCGGCGTCGTCTCTTTCGTCATGCCGATGGCCATGTGGAAGCACAACGTGCGGGGGTGGTCCCCGGGTTAGGGTGAAGTGTCAAGCCAGCGCAGCCCAACCAGGACCGCCCCCGAAAAAGGGGGGCGGTTTTTTACAGGTGGCGGTTGAAATGCATCATGTAAGCAAATCAGCTATCGGCACAATACATATCAATGAAAGCCAAAGCATGTGAACTGGAGCGGGGTGTCTAGCTATCCTTGGTGGTTATCACTTGTTCATGGGCCGGTACTAAAAGTAAATCGACGGGCAAATAATGCTGTATAGCACAATTGTCTGCGACTCTCTACGCAGCTCTTTGTAGTCACGATATTGTCCAGTTTGTTGTGAAATCCCCCAATCCTCGATATCTAGGATATCCAAATCGGGCCTAGGCGGAGAGCAAGGTAACGCACTCTTTCGTTGCTCCTGACTGCTAGGTGATATAGAGATCCAAAATTATCCAGTAGACTATATGAAGTATGCAGATCTAATACAGCGGTTTCGGTAATTATTAACAATCCAGTATAAAGAGAGGATACACAGTATATATATTAACTAATCAGACAAACTACAGCGTATGATGAAACAACGGGTCAAACAACAGCCAACAAACACCAGCGAGCGGCATCACATCTGCAACCCCAACAACCACCCTCCGGCGCAGTGCGTCCGGAGCCGCCGCGGCCGCGGCAGGAGGAGGTGAGTCATGCGTAACTCCCGTCAGACCACGGACCGTCAACTCAAGGGTTACTACCGTCTCTACATCACCCGGATGCTGATGAAGCATCGCAACAACAGCGCGGGCGTCGCCTGGCCCACAGCCGAACTCGACAGCCGGCGAACGAAGCGCGGAAGGAGGGCCGAACGGTGTTGTCGTTAGCCCTTCGCGAGCGCCGCGTCTTCCTGGTCGAGCTTCTGCCGCCGCGCACCCGCCGGGTCGAGGACTTCATCGAGCGGGCCTGGCGGCAATGGAGTCCGCTGATCGACGCCTACAGCCTGGTCGACATGCCCCTGGCCCGCCGCCGGGTGAGTCCCTGGGCGGTGGGACGCCTGCTCCAGGACCGGGGGATGGAGGTGCTGGTGCACTTCAACCGCACCTCGCGCAACCTGCCGCGCATCGTCGGCGACGCCCTGGGCTGCTCGGTGCTGGGACTCGACAACCTGCTACTGCTCTCCGGTGACCAGCCCGACGGCGGCGACTACCCCGGGGCCAGCCGAGTCGAAGACGTCAGCCTCGAGGGCCAGATCGAGCTGCTGCGAGGTCTCGAGAAGCAGACCGGCGCTCTGACCCTGGGGGCGGTCTTCGATCCGGGTCGGGACAGGGAACTGCTGCGCGCCCGGGCCAAGCTGCGCGCCGGGGCCGACTTCATCATCTCCCAGCCCGTCTTCGAAGCCGAGCGCATCCGAGCCCTCGGGAGCATTCTACCCCTGGACAGGGTCATCGTCTCCCTGGCCTGTTTCAACAGCTCCGATCAACTGCGTCGCTTCGCCCGAGTGCCGGGCATCGAGCCGCCCTGCGACTTTCAGGCCCTCGAGGGAGCCGACGACGCCACCGTGGAAGCCTACACCTACCAGCGCTGCCGTCGCATCGTCGAGGAGCTGCGCTCCATCGTGCTGGGTTTCTGCGTCTCCGGGATGGTTAAAAATGTGCGCCACATCGCCGAACTGGCCGAACTGGCCAAGCAGGATCGAAAGCCGGAGCTGGAACCCGGCGAGAGTAAACCCGCAGCCGCGTCTGCTGGCCCATAGGCTGGGCTTCTCACCCTCTGCGGGGATTCCGCCGGATTTCCGCGCCGCTGTAAAATTGGGGTGGAGGCGGTGCGAGGCCGCGACCCACCCCCGAGCCCGGATACTCGATCTCGACTGTAACTCGCCAAGCAACGGAGCTTTCCACGGATTGAACCTCGGCGACGTCGAGGGATTGAGCCTGCTAGCCGTCACTCTGGGCTCCGGGATTGACGCTTTGCTCAACGAGTTGCAGGCATCAAAGGACACTCTGGGCGCCTTCATCGTCGACGCCTGCGCCTCGGTGCTGGTCGAGACCCTGGTTCGCGAACTCGACGGGGAGCGACGGCACCGGGCAGCCGAGTTCGGCTTGGTCGGCTCCCGGCGCCGCTCGCCCGGCTATCCCGGCTTCCCCCTGGTACTCAACCGTGCTATCCTCGACAGGCTCGACGCCGGTAAGCTGGGGATGAGCTGCGGTCCCGGCGACGAGCTGCGTCCGCGCAAAACCGTCTGCGCCCTGATCGGCTGGCGTTCGGCCAGTTTAACCCACGCTCCGCGCCCGCCGAGACCGTCCTCGACGGCGCCGTGGAGTGAGGGATTGACAATGGACAAGCCATGGCAATCGAACTGAGACGACTCCTCCGCCGGGAGGTCGTGATCCTGGACGGCGCGATGGGCACGGAGCTGGCGCGCCGCGGATACTCTCAGGGTCCGCCCGAGGCGGCGGTGCTCGACGCTCCGGAGTTGGTGCGCGCCATCCATCGCGACTACGCCGCGGCCGGCGCCCGGGTCCTGCTGGCCGACAGCTTCGGCGCCGCGCCCCAGCGCCTGTCGCTCCACGGGATCGACGACTACGGCAATCTGCTGCGTCGCGCGGTGGAGCTGGTTCGTGAAGGCGCGTCGGAGGCCGGGCGTGAGATCGTCGTCGCCGCAAGCCTGGGTCCCACCGGCGAGTTTAGTTATCCCCTGGGCCGTCGTTTGAGCGGCTGGTTCCGCGAGCAATACCGCCGGGCAGGTGCCGAGTTGCTGGCCGCCGGTGTCGAGGCCGTCTTCCTGGAGACCTTCGGCGACTTGGGCGAGCTCAAGCAGGCCGTGCTGGCGTTGCGGGAACTGGACGCCACGCTCTTCCTGACGGCCCAGGTCACACCGGGCGACGACGACCGCACGCTTACCGGCTCGCCCCCCGAGGTCGTCGCCGCCGTGCTGGATGACCTGGATGTGGACGCCGTCGGGCTGAACTGCTCGACGGGGCCCCGGGGGTTGATCGAGCCGCTGCGCCGTCTGGCCGCGACGACGCGCAAGCCCCTGGTGGTGGAGCCCAACGCCGGCCTGCCGCGCACGAACGCCGTCGGTGCGGTTTACGATCTCCCGCCGGAGGAGTTCTCCCGCGAGCTGGAGCCCCTGGTCGAGGCCGGGGCGGTTCTCGTCGGGGGTTGCTGCGGTACGACGCCGGAGCACATCGCCGCCCTGACCGAGCGCTTCGCCGATCGAAAGCCCGTCGTCCGCGTTGTCGAAACATCGGTTGCGCTGGCGGCGCCCTCGAGGCTGGTGCCCCTTGTCCCCGGAACACTGATCGGCGAAAAGCTCAATCCGGCCGGACGGCCCCGGTTGCGCCGGGCGCTGCGCGGCGGCGAATTCGACTATCCGTTGAGCTTGGCCCGGCGTCAGGTCAACGCCGGAGCCCTCGTACTGGACCTGAACTTCGGCCTGGAGAGCGCCGTCGACCCCGACTACGCCGAACGCCTGCTTCTCGAGCTGGCTCACCGTCTGGGTGTCGCCGTCGCCGTGGACGTCCAGGACCCCGGGCTGGCCGGGCGTTTGCTGGCCGCCTTCCCCGGTCGGGCGCTGTACAACTCGAGCCGGGCGCTGCCCGCCGAGCTGAGGACCAAGGCCGCCCTGACGAAGAGGTACGGTGGGATGCTGGTCGTACTGGCCCTGGGTGAAACAGTGCCACCGACGGCGGCGGGGCGGCTGGAGCTACTGGACGAATCGTCCAGGCTGCTCGACGAGCTGGGCCTGCCGGCGCGGCGCCGCCTCTTCGACCCCGTGGTGACCGCCCTGGGCGCCGGCGGCGATCCCCGCGCGACCCTGAAGACCATCGCCAGTCTGAGCGAGTGCGGCCAGAAGACCGTCGCCGGGATATCCAACCTTTCCTTCGGCCTGCCCGAGCGGCGGAGGCTCAACGCCGCCTTCCTGACCCTGGCCCTCGAACGGGGTTTGACGGCGGCCATCGTCGACCCCACCGACGAGCTGTTGCTGGGCCAACGCGGGGCCGCCCTGCGTTTGCTCGGCACGGAGGAGCTCGAACCGATCTCCGCTGATCCGAGCGGCGAGCCCAAGGCCGTGCGGTTGTTGATCGAGGGGAACGCCACCGGCTTCCGGGCCATGTTCGATGAAGCTCTCACCGAGCAGCCCGCCGATCCGAGCCGGGCGGTCGAGGAGCTGCTGCGCCCGTCTATGACCCGCATCGGCGAGCTTTACGCCGCCGGGCGCCTCTATCTGCCCCAGTTGATCCTGGCCGCCCAGAGCGCCCGACCGGCTCTAGAGTGCCTCGAAAACCTCTCCACCGGCCCCCCCCCTCGGGGATGCCTGGCACTGGCCTCGGTCAAGGACGACGTCCACGACATCGGCAAGGGCATCGTGGCGGCCGTCGCCGCTGGAGCCGGGTACCGGGTGATCGACCTGGGACGCGACGTGGCGACGGCCGAGATAGTCGCCGTCTGCCGCGCGCATCGACCCCTCGCCCTGGGGCTCTCGGCGATGATGACCACCACGGCGCCGCGCATCACCGAAGTGGTGACGGCGCTGCGCGAAGCCGGGTTATCCACACCGGTGATCGCCGGTGGCGCGACGCTGGACGCCGAGGCCGCCGAGGCCCTCGGCGCCGATTACTACGCCGGAAACGCCGCGGGTATCTTGGCAATCCTGGCCGTGATAGAGGCCGGCTGAACCTCCGGCGCAATGCTGCATCTTACGCAACGGAGCGGGATTGAGCCGGCATACCGACGGCGTCAACGCGATAGACGCAGGCTTGGGCTTTTATAGGGCGCCACTCTACAATAGAATGAACGCGAGACTTTATTTCCTTAATCTCGCCGATGGGCCGGCCAGCTAGGACCGGCCTAAACCTGCAGCAGTAGGGGCGCTACGCCGTGCGGCGCCGACCAGTAAAGCTGCTGCGGTTTCTCCTCGAATTAAGACCAAGTAAAGGTCAGGAAAAGTTGTGAAATGGAGAAGTGGACGACGGGCTCTCCTCGAATCTAACGAGGCGATCATCGTCCACTTCTTCTATTAGCAGAAATCTCGACTATCTTGCTCGGTATTACCGGTGGAGCTCTGTGACTACTTCGAGGAACCGAACCGTTTGGCTGTCGTCGTCGTCCAGGATGATCAGCGGATATGCCGGGCGGGCCGAGAGCGCGATCAGCCGGCCGTCGGCGGTACGGCGGAGGTGTTTGAGGACGATATAGCGATGATCCGGATCGTCATCACGGGTGATCAGCAATGCGCAGATATCGCGCTCCTGGATATCATCCTCGCGCGGGTCGACCAGCATGATCCCGACGTGATCGCCCGGCATAATGCCGGCGCCGGTCATGGAGTCGCCCTCGACCTCGAAGGTAAAGACGGTCGACGTGTTCTCGACCTGATCCCAGCCCAGGCGGTTCTTCTCGGCGAGCACCGGTGTGCCGGCGGCGCTTCGGCCGACCAGGGGGCGTGTGTATAGTTGCCCGCGGGGTGAATAATGCGGCGGCGGATGTCGGTCGCCCTGCCGGTACGTATCCAGGCGGCGCGC
>WJMB01000287.1 GCA_014728185.1 Candidatus Coatesiibacteriota bacterium | reverse complement strand
TGGGGCGCCGGGCACGCCCTGCAGCCCGGTCACGGCAAGGCCATCATCTCGGCCTACCTGCTGGGAGCCACCCAGGGGCGCAGCATCCCCCGGGCGGTGCTGGACACGGTCATCCTGGGCGCCACCACGGCGCTGACCCACACCATCGTGGTCTTCGGCATGGGCGTCGCCATCGAGCTCCTCGGCGAGGCCCTGGACCGTGACTTGGTGACGGTTATCACCAGCATAATCGGCAGTGTGCTGGTCATCGGCGTGGGGGTCTGGATGCTGCGCCAGCGCATCGCGGCTTACAGCCGTCGCAAGGGCGTGGTGGACCACCACGGCGAGGAGCTGGCCGATCACCATCATCACCAGCACGAGCATGATCACGGTCATCACCATCATCACGACGGCCCCTACTACGACCTCTTCCACTCGCACTCGCACAAGCTGCCGGCCTGGGCCGAGGGCGACGAGGACAACCCGAACCGGCGGCAGTGGAAGCGCCTGCTGGCCCTGGGCGTCTCCGGTGGCATCGTGCCCTGCAAGGGGGCGATGCTGATCCTCTTCGGCACCTCGGCGGCGGGGTCTTTCTTCGACAACCTGGCCGAGCCCCTGGTGGCGCTGTCAATCTACAGCCTGGGCATCGCCGCGACGATGATCCTGGTGGGTCTTTTCGCGGTGTTCTTCTCCAAGGTCGTGGAGCGGATGGCGGCCAAGGCCAAGCGGACCTCCTCGCCGGGCTGGACCCGGGTGCAGAAGGTCATCTTTTGGGGCGGCCCGGTGACGGTGCTGCTGGTCGGCGGCTATCTGCTGCTCTACTCGCTGAGTCTCTTATGAGCCTGCTCACTCCCCCCGGCGACAAGCGACTGGTCCGCCTGGACTATCTGCTGTTGGGCGCGCTGCTGCTGGCCGCCGCCGCGGCCCGGCTGTTCTACGCCCTGGATTACGCCGACTCCCCACTGTTCCACTTTCCGATTATCGACGCCGGCTACCACAGCGTCCAGGCGCGCATGGCGTTGGAGGGCCGCCCGCCCTCACCGGGCCCCTACTTCAAGCCGCCGCTGTACGTCTGGGTCCTGACCGATATCTACAAGCTGCTGGGCGGCAAGGATCTCGCGGCGGCGCACGTCTTCAACAGCCTGGCCGGTCTGGTCACCGTCGCCCTGACCTACCTGCTGGGCCGGCGGTTGATGGGCCGCCGACTGGCCTTCACCGCGGCGCTCTTCGTCGCCCTCTACGACCTGGGGCCGTTTTTCGAGGAGCAGGCCCTGGCCACCGCCCTGGTGACCACCCTCTATCTGGCGACGGTCTTTCTCTTCGTCCGCGCCTGGGACGAGGAGCTGGAGTGGCGCCGACGGCGCGAGCGGTTGATCTGGGCCGGGTTGACGATGGGTCTGGCCTGCCTGGCGCGGCCCAACCTGCTGCTCTTCTGGCCCGTGGTCGGCGCACTGGGCTTCATCTTTATGGGGCGCACCGGGGAGAAACGGGTCTCGCGACGGTTGGCCGCGGCGCTCTTGCCCCTGGGGGCGGCCCTGGTCGCGGTTCTGCCCGCCGCGCTACGCAACCTGATCCACTCCGGCGAGTTCGTCCTGGTCTCCTCCAACGGCGGGGTGAACTTTTTCATCGGTAACGGCCCAGGCACCGACGGCTACAGCGCCGTTCCGCCGGGTCTGGCTTGGGACCGGCTGGCCCGGGCCGCCGGCGCGTCGGCCGACGAGGCCGCGCTCTCCAACTCGAGTTTTTGGTATTCTGCAACTTTCCGGGGCATGTTCGCCTCGCCGGGCCGGGCCTTGGGCCTATTGGTCAAGAAGCTGCTGCTGTTCTTCAACGGCGCCGACATCTCGAACAACGTCGAGCTGGCCTGGGCGCGGCCCTGGAGCGCCTGGCTGAGCTATAATCCCCTTCGCTGGGCTCTGGCCGCCCCGTTAGGTCTGTCCGGCCTCTTGACGGGCCTGGTCGCCGGGAACCGCCTGCTCGATCCCCGCAAGGGAGAACCCAACCCCGAGCGTCGTCGAGGTCTGACGCTGCTGCTCGGCTTCACCTTGGTCTACTGGCTGGGCATCAGCGCTTTCTTCGTCTGCAGTCGCTACCGGCTGCCACTGGTGCCCGCCGCCGCCCTGCTGGGAGCGCTGTTCATCGGCTACCTGATCCGCCTGGTGCGCCGGCGGGACCGCCGACGCCTGCCCGGTGCCCTGATCTGCCTGGCCGCCGCCGTCTTCCTGGTCGCCTTCCCCATCGTCCGGCCCAGCGACGGCTTCGCGGGTGAGTTCTACGCCGCTGTCGCTTTCGAGCGCCGGGATGTACCGCAAGCCGCCCTGGTCCACATCGAGCGGGCCCTGGAGCTGCGCCCCGACGATCCCGAGGCCCTCAAGCAGCGCGCCGAGATCCGCCGCGAACTGGGGGACCGCCACGGGATGCTCGAAGACCTGGAGACCGCCGTGTCCGAGGCGCCCGACTACGTCGACGCCTGGTTGATGCTGGGGCGCGAGCACCCCAATCCCCAGCGCCGCCTGGACGCCCTCGAGGCCGTCCTCGAGGTGGACCCGGATCATCTGATGGCCCGGATGGAGCTGGCGGCGCGACTGCTGGAACTCAACCGCTCCGCCGAGGCCCTGCCGCACCTGGAGGCCGCCGTCGAGTTGCGTCCGCGTTTCGACAACGCCCACCGGCTACTGGGCGGCATCTATCTGGAGCGGGGCGAACTCTTCGACGCCGCAATCGAGTTCTACCTGGCCGATTTTTACAACCAGTTGCGCGAGCAGCGACTGGAGCGCCTGCGCCGGATGCGTACTCATCCGATCATGGCGCCCTTGGTGGACTAGAATACGCCCCGATCCGGACCCGCTGGTCCCCGCGGCCGCCGCTCCGGCGTGCCGCTTGTACCTTGAAGGCCGCTGATATATCATCATCGGGTCGCAGTGTAT
>WJMB01000286.1 GCA_014728185.1 Candidatus Coatesiibacteriota bacterium | reverse complement strand
GTGTCGTAATGCCAGGCTCGCAATGCATGACTCGCGGTCATGCCAGGCAAAAACGGGGTCGCTCCGGCGACCCCGTTTCATTGTATCAACGGCTGATGGAGAACGGATTCGACCGTCTGTTCAGCGGATAGCGAACGACCGGGCGGAGGCCCGGTCGTTGGTTAAAAAAAGCCTTGTTGCCACCAATTACTAATCCAACGCCTTGATTTGGCCCCACGATAAGTCAGCTCCGCCGACTAAACGATAACCGACCAGGTCGTACCAGGTGGTGAAGCGCCACTCGCCGTCGGCCTTTTCCAAGCTGAAGTTGCAGTGTCCCTGGGCGACGTAGATGAGGTCTTCGTCGGGAACGGCAACTCGCAGCTCGTAAGCCGCACCGTCGACGGTGCAGGTGTCGTCTTCGGGTTCCTCAAAGCCGTCGGGCATGGTCAACGATATCAGGATGTTATTGGCGCCGACGATGTCGAAGATATTGCCCGCCGCGTCCAGCTCGTCCTGCAAGCCCCAGCACGGAGGCAGGCCGTGATCGACGTCGTCGGGGTCGAAGTAGAAGATGAACTCGTCGGTGAAGAGGCCCGCGTAGGCGTCGAGGTCGGCCAGATCCCAGCACTGCTCCAGGGTCAGGATCGCCCCCTCGACCGTCGTCAGGTCGGACTCGACCTGGTCCTCGGGCTCGGTGACGGTGTCGCAGTTGGCCAAGAGGACCGGGATCGCGAGCAGGCTGACGATGACAACTGTGGCTCTTGGGTTGCGCATGATTTCCCCCGGGGTGGGTGGTATGTTTGTTTGGGATTCAATCGGATAATCAGTTTGAGAAGATTTTCTAGAGCGTGGAGAAGCGGGCAAGGCTCGCGGTGGGGGATGCCGCCCGCTCATCCCGGCTCTGCGCCGCTGATGAAAGAAACCGCTGGAGCTTGACCGGCGTTGCAAAGCCGGGCGGGGTTTGGTATGTTTAAGGTAGTAGAGAAAACACTGCGCCCTTTACATTGCCGACTCGAGCCATAACATCCGGCAAGGCCGTCCGGTAATGATGCCCGGGAGGGGCATCGACTTCGGAACGGCGCCGCAACTCTCCGCCAGACTACTGCCGCCTCAATGGGGGGTCGACGATGAGCGAGCTCAAATACGTCCGCGTTCCCGAACACCTCAGCGGCCCCTTCCACAAGGCCGAGGAGGTGATGGAGGACTACTTCGGCAAGCTGCGCCGCGATCCCGCCCAGGGGCGCATCACCGTCAACACCCACGACCGCTACACCCTGTGCTACTCGGCCAGCCTGGCCTACAACCTGCAGCAGGAGTACCGGGACCGTTTCGGCCGCGCCGCCCGTTATCTGCTCTACCGCTTCGGTTTCACCCTGGGCAGCGAGGACTGCCGCCGCTTCGTCAAGCGCACCGGCACCGACGATCCCCTGGTCAAGCTCTCGCTGGGTCCGGTCTTCTTCGCCTTCTGCGGGATGGCCAACGTCGAGATTCTCGAGGGCAGCCATCCCTCGCCCGACGATGACTATCTGCTGATCTACAAGCACCACAACTCCTTCGAGTCCGAGGCCTTCCTCGATCGCAACGAGGTCACCGACGAGCCGGTCTGCCTGATCAACGCCGGGTACTCCGCCGGTTGGTGCTCGATCTCTTTCGGGGTCGAGGTCGCCGCCGAGGAGCTGACCTGCCGGGTGCGCGGCGACGACGAATGCCTGTTCGTCATGGCGCCCTCGCGGTTGCTGGTCGAACGGATCAGCGAGCTGACCCGACCGGGCCGCCCCCTCGAACACCTGGGCTGAGTCTTGTTATCGCGCCGTCGCTGATTTACACTGGGGGATGTTCACCAGCCGCCCCCCCCGGTCCAACCAGAGGTAACCACGATGGACAAGCCCAACCCCGACGATCAACGACCCAACAAGCCGCGACGGATGCGCGTCGAGCTGCCCGAGGACGTCGCCAAGGGCGTCTACTCCAACGCCGCCCATATCTCGGTCACTCCGGCCGAGTTCATCCTCGACTTCGCCCGCGCCCTGCCCGGGGTTAAAAAGATCCAGGTCCACAGCCGGATGATCCTGCCGCCGCTGGCCGCCAAAGCCCTGGCCAAGCGCCTCGAGCAGGCCGTCGCCGGCTACGAGAAGAAGTTCGGCGAGATCAAGCACCCCGGGCGCGACCGCCCGCCCTTCGACTTCGGCTCCTTCGACGGCGACCCCAGCGCCAACTGACCTCCGCCGACCTCGGCGACTCCCGGCATCCACGCTGCGGGGTCGCTTCTGCATGCGGGGCCCGCCTGGGGTCTGGAGTGTTCGTAGGGCGGCTGGAGAGCGGTTGTGGATGGGACGGCGCGCACCATTGCGGTCTGTCCCGACCTGTGACGCCCCCCCACCATTTGTGATGATTGCAGATACCGGCGCTCGTTCGTGAAGGCGGCCGGCACGGTAAGGCCTTCCCGGTTAGATTCAACTGTAATGACATCATAATGCGAATCTTGCGCCGTCGGTCCCTGGGCATGGTTGACTGCCGGGGCCAATGAGTGGGCGGAAGTTTTGTCGAAAGGGCTGATTGGGGGCATTCAGCATTCGCCGATCCGCCGCCGCAGCAATGATCCACTTGGGGTTTGCCTAGACGCGGGTATTGTGCGCGGTTGGCCGAACCACTCCCTCAACAGTCTTCTTCGGCGAAACACGGCGGTCCGATAACAAGGGGACGCCACCCGGTCAAGGCCAACCAGCGCCGATGTCGAGCAGGAGCAAACGCGGGTGTCCGGGGTGACATTGGAGCTCTTCGGCTTGAGCCGTTCATATTGCGGGACACCCGACTGATTTGAACGAGTGTTTACCAGAGATACTTAACCCGGTTTCCACCAAGGAGCGGGATCGCCGATGACAACGAACGCCAACACCAAAACCTTCGCCGAGGAGTTCTTCAGCCGCCGCCTGGGCCGGGAGGTCCGCCCCGGAGAGATCGTCACCGCCGCCCCCGACGTCGTCCTCTCCCACGACAACAGCGCGGCGATCATCGGCAACTTCCGCAAGATGGCCGGCGAGGACGGCCGCGTCGGCTATCCGGAGCGCATCGTGATCATCCTCGACCACACCGTGCCGGCCCCCAGCGAGAAGCACGCCGCCAACCATGCCTTGATTCGCGGATTCGTCAAAGAGCAGCGGATAAAGAGCTTCTACGATGTCGGCTGCGGCGGGATCTGCCACCAGGTGCTGCCCGAGATGGGCCACGTCGCCCCGGGACGCCTGATCGTGGGCAGCGACTCGCACACGCCGACCCACGGCGCCCTGGGCGCCTTCGCCTGCGGCATCGACCGCACCGAGACCGCCGGGCTCTGGCTGCAAGAGGAGACCTGGTTCAAGGTTCCGCGGACCATCCGCTTCAATCTCGAGGGCGAGCTGCCGCGCTGCGTTTTCGCCAAGGACCTGATCCTGACGCTGATCGGCCGCGTCGGCGCCGCCGGGGCCAATTACCGCTCCGTCGAGTTCGCCGGACCCGGCGTCGCCTCGCTGAGCATCGACGACCGCCTGACCGTCACCAACCTGGCCGCCGAGATGGGCGCCAAGAACGCCGTCTTCCCCGTCGACGAGGCCGCCCGGGAGTGGCTGGACCGCATGGGCGTCGAATACGATCCCGCCGACATCGTCCCCCTGTCCGACGACGCCGACTTCGAGGCCGTCCATCCGGTCGACCTCGCCGCCATCGAGCCCGTGGTCGCCCTGCCCCACCAGGTGGATCGGGTCATTCCCGTCGGCGAGGCCGCCGGGCGGCCCTTCGATCAGGGATTGATCGGCACCTGCACCAACGGCCGCCTCTCCGACCTGCGCGAGGCCGCCGCCGTCCTCGAGGGCCGCCGGGTGGCCGAGGGCGTGCGCCTGCTGGTCCTGCCGGCCTCCGAAGAGGTCTACGCCAACGCCCTCCTCGACGGCACCCTGGCCGCCCTGCACGCCGCCGGCGCCGTGGTGCTCAACCCGGGCTGCGGCCCCTGCCTGGGCGCCCATCAGGGAGCCCTGGCCCCCGGCGAGACCTGCCTCTCCACCGCCAACCGCAACTTCAAGGGACGGATGGGCTGCAAGGAGGCCGAGATCATTCTGGCCTCGCCGGCCACCGTGGCGGCCTCGGCGGCCAAGGGGGTCATCGCCGATCCCCGGGAGACAATCTGCGAGTAGAGGGAGATTGATCCCGGATTACGGCGCACGTAAGGCGGGGGCGTGGAACTGGTTCCCCGCCCACCGCCGAATGGTTCAAGCATTTACCGAAGCGGCGGACCGCGGAGGGTCCGTCCTACGTGGGGTGGCGCAACTCAGGCCCTACGACGTAGGGCGGGGGCGTGGAACTGGTTCCCCGCTCACCGCCGAATGGTTCAAGCATTTACCGAAGCGGCGGACCGCGGAGGGTCCGTCCTACGTGGGGTGGTGCAACTCAGGCCCTACGACGTAGGGCGGGGGCGTGGAATTGGTTCCCCGCCCACCGCCGCAATGAGGACTAACCGATACCGTGGGGCGGGGGCTCTATGCCCCCAGCGGCCGATTGTTCAGATCATTGCTGAAGCGGCGGACCGCGGAGGGTCCGCCCTACGTGGGGTGGCGCAACTCAGGCCCTACGACGTAGGGCGGGGGCGTGGAATTGGTTCCCCGCTCACCGCCGAATGGTTCAAGCATTCACCGAAGCGGCGGACCGCTCGAACTCCCTTGGTGAGCCTGTCTCCCACGATTGTCAACTCAATGGAGAACAGACTCTACCGGCTGTTCACAACTGTAGAGACTCCCTGAACTCTCTCCACGTCGAGGTTAACCAACCCCAGCCAAAGGACCGCCCATGACCCGTGTCTGGACCTACGGCGACGACGTCAACACCGACCAGATGTTCCCCGGCAAGTACACCTACACCTGCTCGACGCCCGAGGAGATCGCCCCCCATCTCTTCGAGGACCTCGATCCGGCCTTCGCCGGGGAAGCCGGCGACGGGGACGTCATCCTGGCCGGCGAGTACTTCGGCTGCGGCAGCTCCCGGGAGCATCCGGCCAAGGGGCTGCGGCACGTCGGCATCCGCGCCGTGGTGGCCAAGAGCTTCGCGCGGATCTTCTTCCGCAGCGCCATCAACCAGGGCCTGTTGGTGGTGGAGTGCCCGGAGGCCGTCGAGGCTTACAGCGAGGGCGACGAAGTGATAATCGACGAGGAGCGCGGCGTGGTGACGGTGGGCGGCCGCGAGTTCGCCTTCCCCCCCTACCCGGAGAAGGTCAAGGCGATCCTGGCCGCCGGCGGCCTGCAGGCCCTGCTAAAACGGAGCTGACCGCTGGGCGGCCCGGTGATCCCTGACAAGAAACCCCCGCCCTGAACGGCGGGGGTTTTGACTGTTTGCGCGGGGTCCGGGATACTCAGCCGCGGCCCCAGACAGTCTCGAGCTGCTCGACGAGGGTGCGGAACTCCGCGCTGTCGCGGACAGCGTCGAAGTCGTGGTCCTCGGTCATCTCCCTGGTGTTGGCGTGCAGGGCCTTGCGCAGCCACTCGACGCACTCGGCGGGACGCTCGAGCAGGGCGTAATTGCAGGCGATGTTGAAGGGGTAGCGCCACTCCTTCTGGTTGAGTTTGAAGGCGGTGACGTACTTCTCGATGGATTCCTCGTAGCGTCCCTCGAGGTAGAGGTCGAAGGCCTCCATGGAGATCTCGGCGGCCTGGTTGGCCGGTTCGTCGCCGACCATCACCGCGCCGCCCCAGAGGTAGCCGGCGATCTTGCGAACCTCGATGAATTCCTCGTTGTCCTCGAGGGGGGCCAGGTCGGTGTCGTCCAGGCGGGGCTGGAGGGTCAGCTTGAAGCTGCGCTGGAGCCAGTCGACGGCCTGGTCCTGATTGCCCAGGGCGGCGTAGGCCCGGGCGATGTCGTAGGCCAGGGCGTCGTCGTCGGGGGCCAGCTCGAAGGCCTCCAGCCAGGTGTCCAGGGCGGCCTGGTACTCGCCGGCTTTGTACTCGGACTCGCCCCGTTTGTCCAGCTCGCCGACCTCGACGGAGCTCTCCAGCTCCTCCAGTTCACTGCAACCCAGCGAGAGCAAAATGGCGAGGGTGGCGATTGCCGGGAAAAGGCGTCGCATGGGAGGCTCCTTGATTGATCAACCGGTGGGGTTCCAGATTTTCTCGGCGACCGTGCGGATGCGCTGGAACTCGGGCGTCTGGCGGATGTTGTCGAAGTCGTGGTCCTCCAGGTAACGCATGATGACGGTCTTCAGCGTGGTGCGCAGCCACTTGAGGGCCTCTTCGGTTTGACCGGTGAGGGAGTGGACGCAGGCGATGTCGAAGGCGGCGGTGTAGTTGGTCTGGTCGAGGCGGTAGGCCCGCTCGAACTTCTCCAGGGCGGCCTCGTACTCGCCCTTGAGGTAGAGGTCGAAGCCCTCGGAGGTCAGCACGGCCGATTCGGTATCCCCGCCCATGTTGGTTGTGGGCAGGGGGTCGCCCCAGGCGTAACTGAGGACCTGATGCAGCTCCTGGTAGTCCTCGTCGTCGCGCAGGTTCCGCAGGTCCTTGGAGTCCAGACGGGGCTGGAGGGAGAGCTTGATACTGCGTTGCAGCCACTCCAGGGCGGCCTCACCGTCGTCGAGCATGGCGTAGGCCCGGGAGATGTCATAGGCCGTCTCGTCGTTGTCCGGCTCCAGCTCGAAGGCCGCCTGCCAGGACTCCAGGGCGGCCTGGTAGTCGCCGTCCTTGAACTCGGCCTCGGCTCGCTCGTCGAGCTCGCCGACCTCGACGGAGCTCTCCAGCTCCTCGAGTTCGCTGCAGCCCGCGGCTGGCAGCAGGGCCGTCAATGCCAGGGTGATCGGGATGCTTCTGCGCATGGTCTCTCTCCACTGCGTTGGGCTCGGATATCTTTTCGCTCGATGAAGTCGGCAAATCTCTAGTTTACCTCAAAGACCGGCCTCGAGGCCAGCGGCCGCTCGCTGCCGTCGCGGGTTCATTATCTTGGATACGCCCGCGGTGCCTTTGGTTTCGCCGCAAAAGCCTACTCGGTCCAGGCGAACTCGACCTCGACGCCGTAGTAATCGCGGCCGTCCTGGGTGTTCGAGCGCTGGAAGACCAGGTAGCCGTCGTCGCCGTCGCCGACGAGCGCCGGCCAGGTGAAACTGATCCCGTCGAACTGGTCCTCGATCCACTCGACCTCGCCGGTGGAGATGTCCAGCAGCCCGGCGAAGCCGTCGGGGTAGCCGGGCAGCCAGAGTAAAGCCGCCGAGCCGTCGGGCAGCAGCTCGAACTCCAGCTCGACGGGCTCCAGGTCGAAGTCGCTGATCTCCTCTATCGAGCCGTCGGTGACGTCGGCGCGGACCACCTGGCCGTTCAGGAAGCCGTAGATCCAGCCGCCGTCGGGGGAGAACTCCAGGCCGATCGGGACCTCGGGGCAGAGGAAATCGGCCTCGCCCGAGGCGAGGTCGTGGAGGTAGAGTCCCTCGTCGCGGCGGATCGCCAGGCGGTCGCCGGCGGGGTCCCAGGCGGCCTCGGAACCCTCCATGACGAAGTCCGAGGAGTCGGCGGCGATATCGTAGAGGTAGACCTGCGGGGTGGTGAAGCCGAAGAGTTCGGCGTAGACGACGCGGGAGCCGTCCGGGGAGAAGCGGGGCCGGGCGTGGTCGATGATCCAGACATTCTCGGCGGCGACCTCGAGCTCCCCGGTGGCGGCGTCGTAGAGCCGGAGTTGGTAGTAGGGTTCGTCGGCCTCTTCGTCGTAGTGGTAGCAGGCGATCGTCGAGCCGTCCGGGGAGAGGTCGGTGTCCAGAATGGGCGTTTGCTGGATGCTGAACAGCAGCTCGGGCTCGCCCACCCGGAAGCCCTGGACGGTCTCGCCGCCGCCGGTGGACGTGTCGCAGCCGGCGAAGATCAGCGCAACACCGGACAATGAGACGAGAAGCACCGGGATGATTCCACGCTGGGTCATTATCGCACCTTCCACGGGTTGGGGCGGCGGGGGTCGCCTTCCGCCGCCGGAACAATTCCGGAGGCTCGTATGGGCTGATAATACGGCGGTGCGGCGGCCCTGTCAAACGGTAAGGCCGCACGACACGGACGACGGGCGCCCGCGGGCGCCCGTCGATGCTCCGGTGATGCTCGGG
>WJMB01000285.1 GCA_014728185.1 Candidatus Coatesiibacteriota bacterium | reverse complement strand
GAGCACTCCTGTTTACTAGGCACAAAGGTCTCATCGTGATTGGCTCGGTGTGGTGAAGCATGCGCTTGGTCATTCACATTTGTTGGTTGATCCAATATCAGATCGAGGCATCAATCGGGTCGCTTTGGTTGATAACGTCAGGTTTGATGTCATTTATGTTAGCGTGGGTGCTGAGGTCCGCTCCGCCCGGCATTCGGCATAGTCTCGGTTTGTATTGATTGAGGTATAAACACCCCTCGCGCTCGCTGCCTCCTCGAGGAGGAGTATGCCCTTCTGGTTGGAACTCGTTCTCGGTATCGTCAGCCTGATCGTCGGCGCCGACCTGCTGGTCCGCGGCGCGGCCAAGATAGCACGCGGCCTGGGGGTGGCGCCCATCGTGATCGGTTTGACCCTGGTGGCCTACGGTACCTCGGCGCCGGAGTTCGCCGTCAGCGCCACCGCCACCCTGCGCGGCGTCGGGGCCATCGCGTTGGGCAACGCCCTGGGCTCCAACGTGGCCAACATCGGGCTGGTGCTGGGCTTCTCGGCGCTGCTGCGGCCGATCAGGGTCGAGCGAACCATCGTCAAGCGCGAAGCCCCCCTGCTGGTCGGGGTGGCCCTGCTCTTTCCGCTGGTCTTCGTCAACGCGCAGATCACCCGCTGGGAGGGCCTACTGGCTTTCACCGGCGGCGTCGCCTTTACCGTCTGGAGCCTGAAGACCTCCAAGCAGCGCGAGAACGTACCGGACAAGGTCAAGCTGGATTTCAAGCAGTGGATGATCAACCTCGCCTTCGCCGGCGCGGGCATCGTCGGGTTGATCTTCGGCGGCGACTGGATCGTCAACGGCGCCGGCGAGCTGGCCCTGCGCCTGGGGATGAGCCCCCGTGTCATCGCCCTGACCGTCGTCGCCGTGGGGACATCCCTGCCCGAGTTGGCCACCTCGGTCACCGCGATGATCAAGGACGAGAGCGACATCGCCATCGGCAACATCATCGGCTCCAACCTCTTCAACCTGCTTTTCGTTCTGGGCGGGGCGACGGCCCTGGCCCCGGTGGAGCTGACGCCGGACCTGGTCGCCTGGCCCGGCGTGTGGGTCGATGCCGCCGTGGGCCTCGGCCTGGCGCTGATCCTCTGGCCCTTCGCCTCGAGCAAGCTCCGGCTGGAGCGCTGGGAGGGGGCGGTGTTGCTGGCGATCTATATCGCCTACATCTACTACAACATCGTCGCGGGCTGAGCGGGGAGGAGTCAAATCCCCCGCCGGAGGTTGAGTCCTTCCACGTCCGGTCGGTTGGACGTAACACTATCCTCATCAGGGTCGGATCATTAACCCGCCCCTGCACAAAAGCGGCGATCCAGCGGACCCCTCGAACGGTATGGATAATCTCGCCTCCACGGGTACTGTGTAGAATACGCCACTGCCGATGGAGAACGGACTCTCTAGTCTGTTCACCGGATAAAACGACCGGGCACCGGCCCGGTCGTTGACTTATCGACTGCTTGTCGACGTGGTAACCTTTTATCATAGAGCCTTGAACCGTGGCTCACCTTATTCAACCTTTTAAGAAGTACAGGGCCCAGCCGCAAAAACCAGATCGAAAAGGTCTTCGGCCCTAGGGCCGGAAGGCCAGGCCGACGCTGAAGGTCACGTCGGTGCCGGCGCCGCTGTATTCACCAAGGTTGGTGATCTGCCCCAGGCTGTAATCGAAGCCCAGGCGGAAGGTCAGGTTGGTGGTTCCGGCGAGCAGGACGTCCAGGCCGAGCAGGGGTGTCAGAGTCAGGGCCGGAGCGATGACCTGATCATATTCGAAGGTCCGCTCGGGCAGCTCCTCGCGGCCGTGGAAGAACTCGACCCCGGCGGCGGCGCCGGCCCACAGTCCCAAGCCCCCGGCGTCGAAGTAGTACCCGGCCTGAGCCTGGAGGTAGAGCGAGTTGGCCGCGGCGTCCTGGATTTCGCCGACGCCGGAGCCCAGCCCAATGACCTCCGAGGTGTCGTAGAAGACGAAGCGTCCGGCGAAACCGTAGAAGAAGCGGTCATGGAGCAGCCTCAGCTCGGCCTCGATGCCGGCCAGGGGTCCGAAGAGGGTCCTCTCGGGCTCCACGGGGTGATCCTTCCACTCGCCCACGGGCAGGGTGGTGTTGGCGGCGAAGCCCAGCAACACCTCCGCCGGCGGATCATCGGCCGCCGCCGCGAGGCAGAGCGTCGTCAGCAGGACCAGGCAGATTATCCTCGGGCGGTTCATTGGTCACCTCCCCCGAAGTCGGCGTCGTCGATGCTCACCAGGTCGTCCTCGCCGGCCTCGGTAACCGGCTCGCACTGCAGGGAGTAGTTTTCGTCACAGGACAGCCCGCCGCTGGTCGAGCCGCCGGCGGTGTACTCGAAGCTGTAGGAGCCGCTGACCGGCTCGCCCGGCGAGTAGTAGGCGGTTATCCGGATGGTCTGGTAGATGTCCAGGGGCACCCGCCTGGTGGCCTCGCCCGGGGCCAGGTAGGGGAAGGTTGTGTCGTCTACGACGACGTGGAGGTAATGGACGGTATTGTTCATCACGGCCACGCTGGATGGATCGCCGCCGCTCTCGGCACAGCGGACACCGGCGGGGATCATGGCCAGCAGGACCAGAATTATCCAGAGACTCGCCCGACGCATGGGACTGCCCTCCGAAATGATGTGTCAATATGAAAGATAACAGAACGGGGAACCACTGGCAACCCCGCCCGGCCGATGCCAGAGTCCATATGTTTTGTGAATGACATATTATCTTGCCCTTGGCCCGGCACAAACAGCTAACAGCATGTTATTCCGTGCGTTATAGCTCAAGCAGCGACTTTTATCTAGGGACCGCACGACCCAACCGGACCGAATCATGATTGTAACCTGCTGATAATACTAATGATGACTCTCAGATACTTTTCACAAAACCGGCAGAAGAAGTGTTGGCAATCGAAGGGCGTTATCAGTAGCAAGTCCTGTTATCTGCACGCTTGCATCTGCCCTGACAGCGGATTGCCTCTGACTCCTAAGCATTTTAGTGACAAGCAATAAGGGCAGACTTAAAAGTGCTTGATCAAACCGTGCATTTCAGGGAAGTGTATAACGGCCCAGCCGCCCGCTCCCAGTCAGTCTGAATTGGTCCGATCAGGTTACATGATGCCTAGTATTATTTATCCAACAAAATATGATCGAAGCGATTGGAGCTCAGGTGCGGGAGCCGGGGTACTTGAAACGGGAGGGCTGTTACAGCCCTCCCGCGACATATCTTCACGGTGCTTTCCCGCACTCGACGGCCTAGAAGTACAGGTCCCGCTCGCCGGCGGTCATCTTCTTGAGGGCCCCTTCGACCATCTCGCGGCGGCGCTCGTCCAGGTCGGCGATCTCGTCCTTGATCAATCCGAAACCAACCCGCTTGGTTTCATCCGAGGCGTAGTCCACCAGGAACTCACTGAAGGTCAGGATGGCGTTCATCTGGCAGATCTCGCCCACCTCGCCGTGCTTGGCGATGCCCATGAAGGTGGCGCCGGTGCGCTCCTCGCGGTAGCAGGCGGTGCAGAAGCTGGGAGTGTAACCCATTTCGGCCAGGTCGCGGATGACGTCGTCCAGGGTGCGGTTGTCGTAGATGCTGAACTGCTGGCGGTCGGGGATGTTGCCTTGCTCCTCGCCCGAGTAGGAGCCGATGCCGATGCGCGAACCGCCGTCGATCTGCGAGCAGCCCATGGCCAGCACCTCGCGGCGCAGCTCCGGCTTCTCCCGGGCCGTCAGGATCATCCCGGTGTAGGGGATCATCAGACGGATCACCGCGACGAGCTTTTTAAAGTCCTCGTCGGAAACCAGGTTGGGCGAGTTGGTGGTGAAGGGGGTGTTGTGGGCCGGCTCCAGGCGGGGGAAGCTGACGGTGTGGGGTCCGACGTTGAACTTCTCGTCCATGTCGATGGCGTGGTAGAGCAGCCCCATGACCTCGAAGCGCCACTCGGCCAGGCCGAAAAGCGCGCCGATGGCCACGTCGTCGAGCAGGGCCTCCTGGGCGCGGTGCAGGCTGTAGAGGCGCCAGGGAAAGTCGGCCTTGCGGGTGCGCGGCGGGTGGACCTTGGCGTAGACCTCGGGGTCGTATGTCTCTTGGAAGACCTGGTAGGTGCCGATGCCGATGCGCTTGAGCACCTTGTAATCCTCGACGTCCATCGGGGCGGCGTTGATGTTGATCCGCCGGATCTCGCCCTTGCCGTCGGCGGTTTTGGTCTCGTAGGCCTTCTCGATTGTGTGGGTGATGTAATCGATGCCGTACTTGGGATGCTCGCCGTAGACCATCAGCAGGCGCTTGTGCCCCACACTTTCCAGGGCGCGGACCTCCCCGGCCAGCTCTTCGTCGGAGAGGGCGTGGCGCTGGAGGTCGTCGTTGGTGCAGCGGAAGGCGCAGTAGAGGCAATCGTTCTGGCAGTAGTTGGCCACGTACAGCGGCGCGAAGAGCACGATGCGCCGGCCGTAGATCTCCTGCTTGATCTGCTTGGCCAAACGGAAGGTCTCGTCCCAAAGCTCGGGGTCGGCGTTCCCCAAAAGGATCGCCGTCTGCTCCGGCGTGAGGCCCTTCATCTCGGCGGCGATATCGAGGACCTCGGCGACATCCTTGGCCGACGCCTTGGCGCCCTCGGCGAGCTGGCGGCGTATCCTGGGCGGATCGATGAAGGTCTGCAACGCGGTGGTGCTCATGGCGGCCCCCTAGATTGCTACCTTTTTCACAGGTGACTGTTCAAAACTTAAACCGGCCTCTGCGGGTCGGTGAATCAATGGTCGGCGAACCCTCTATGCACGCTGTTACGGTCGATCGCCGGCTAAATGTCAACATTCTCGAGCGGTTAACCGTCTTGTTATAGGATAGCACAAGGACCGTTCACTGACCAGCCCGGCAAGCGATAATTCAATCATCGAAGCTCGTGGATCGTCCGATGCTCATACCGAGATCGTAGCGTTGGCCGCACTCGGGGCAGATCAGAAGAACCCGATTACCCACGCCCGGCGCCGGAGCCAGGTGAAAGCCGTCGGCGTAGCCGCAGGTCAGGCAGGTGTCGAAGCCCTCAGCGGGGCTCGGGGCAAGGCGCAGCGGCGGCGAGGGTTTGACGGTCCGCACGGGGTGGGTCTTGGACGAGCCGGCTGTGGGGCGTCGTTTGCCGGACAGTTCGGCGACACGCCGTTTGAACGCGGCGAGCTGTTCCGGTTCCAGCGGCAGGGTAGCGCTCAAACCGTAAAGATAAGAAACCTCGCGTGGACTCAGCGCCTCACCCTTGCTGAGCTTGCGTCGGGCTTCCGCCTTTTCCTTGTCACTCATCGACGGCATAATGCTGCTTTCCAGGCTGGGCGGGGGTGGAGGATGGGCTTGGCGAGCCGCTTCGGCCTGTTTCAGTCAGAGCACACTCCCCAATGCCGGGCGGTTAACCCAAGCGGACAGTGAATCAGCGGGAGCAAGGCTGCCCCGGTGCAAATGAGAAGGGAGTCAAGTCAAGTATAGCACACCCCTCGGGCTCAGGCCCCGGCGTACCCTTCGAGCAAACTTGAAGAAACCAAGCTTTCACGCTATACTTCAGCAATTTAACAGAGGCGTCGGCCAATGAGGCCACTAAACGCCGATCACAAGTTTTTTCATATCCTTACACAACCGCTTCACGGAGAGCACGTAAAATGAGAACACGCCGTGTGACGATCATCCTGCTGACAGCAGCCCTGGCCGCCTGCGCCGCCTCGGGACGGGTGGCCGTCTGGGTCTCGGCCTCGGGAATGATGCCTTACCACCTCACCGAAGGCGCCCGGGCCGGCTTCACCGAGGGTCTCGAGGAGACCGGACTCAACCCCGTGACCTCCAGCGAGGTCTACTCGCTCAACCTGACCGTCGATCCCACCGACGCCGCCGATCTGGCCCTACTGGCCTCGGCCCTGGGCTGCGACTACGTCGCCGTGGTCGAAGTGCAGAGCGACGGCGCAGAGTTCGTCCTCGGCGGCCGCCTCTACGAGGGCTACACCGGTGAACTGCGCGAGGGCGACACCGCCCTGGTCGACGAGGTCGCCGACGCCTCGCGCCTGTCCTCGCGCATCGCCCTGCGCCTGGCCGACGATCTGCCCGACTGCGGTCCCCTGCTCAGTCTGGGCGAAGGTGGCGCCACCGCGCAGGTCGCCCTGGGCTCCTCCGACGATGTGCGGCGCAACGACTACGGCTGGGTCTACCGTTACGGCGAGCCGATGATCCACCCCGACACCGGCGAGAACCTGGGTGTTGGGATCGTCATCGTCGGTGTGCTGCGCGTCGAGGCCGTCCGCGGCGCCGATGTCGCCACGGCGGCCCTCTCGTCCACCATCGGCGGTCTGGAGTACGCCTCGACAGACCGGGTGCGGATGTTCCTCGACGAGGACTACGCCGCCGGCGACTTCCACCGCGGCACCGTGGTTCCCTTCGGTGAACTTGGATTCGGCGAGCTGCTGACCGAGGAGCGCGAGGTGCCCCTGCCCGACGGCGGCACCGGAGAACGCGGCGAGCCCCTCGCCGTCAAGCTCAGCCTGGTCGACGTCGAAGAGCTGGACTACAGCCCCGTGGCCCTGGATTTCGTCGAGGGCACCCTGGCCGTGCTGGGCGATGACGACCGGGTCCACCTCTACGAGGACGACTTGACCCCTCGGCGCAGCCTGGAGGTGGACGCCGCCGAGAGTCTGGCCCTGCACAACGGCCGCCTTTACCTGGCCGACTCCTGGAGCGACACCATCGTCGTACAGGGACTCAGCGACGGTGCGCTCTCCACCCCCGAGACCATCAACGACGATCTCTCGGCTGTGCTGCTGGTCTCCGGCGCCGACGGCAACCTCTGGACCACCACCTTCAGCTACTCCGCCGGTTGGGACCTCTACACCTACCCGGCCCTGCGCCTGAGCGACGACGGCGACGTGCTCGAGGCTCGGGCCCTCGACGACGTGGGCTCCCTGGTCTCCCTGACCGCGGCCCCCGACGGCACCATCTACTTCCTCGATAACTTCGGCCCGGTGCGCGGCCTGACCCCGGAGGGCGACATCGTCGAACGCGGGGCGCGGATGCTGCGCGAGCCCAAGCTGCTGGAATGCGACACCGACGGCCTGCTCTTCGTCCTGGACGGCACCGACGGCCTGGTGGTCTTCGACGAAGAGGGCCGAGTGATGGGCCGCTGGGACGGCGGCGGGGTGATCGATCTGCGCAACGTCGACGGCCTGGCCCGGGGCGACGGCTCCTGCTACCTGATCTCCAACTGGGACGAGACCCTGGTGCGCCTGGAGCTCAACATCGAATACGCCGAATAGCGGGTGACGATGAAAACCCTCGCAACGACCTTCCGGCTGCTGGCGCTGATCAGCCTCCCGGCGGCGGCGGCCGGAATCGCCGTGGTTCCACCTCCGGCGGAGGACCTTCCCGCCGGGGTGGACCCGGTGCAACTCGAAGCCGCGGCGCTGACGGCGCTGGAGTACTCCGGGCACTCCGTCCGCCCGACCACCGAGGCCGACTACCTGCTCTTCGTGCTGGTCTTCGAACACCCCAACGGCTACAGCCTGGAACTGGAGCTGATCGAGAACGCCGCTCCTCGGCCCGACGACGCCGGGGAAAGGGCCGTCGAGAGCCGGGAAGAGCGCTGCTTCCTGCGCTTCCTCGACACACCGGCCTTCACCGGTTTGAGTGATCTGCTGATCGGCGTCGAGCTCTACACCGGCCAGTTGCTCGACCACCTGCCCCGGATTGAAGACCCCTGAGCGCGACAGACTACCGGATGAAGAAGCGAGGCCGCGTGGAGCGGCCT
>WJMB01000284.1 GCA_014728185.1 Candidatus Coatesiibacteriota bacterium | reverse complement strand
GCGTTGCCTGGTGGCGGAAAACCAGACTTGCTCGATTATCACGCTGAGAGTCGGGAAGCCATGACTCCTGATTCGCATCCCCGGCTTACCAGGTGGAATGAGGCTAGCTGCAGTCAAAAAGCTGCTTTAGCTGATATGATAACTCTTTGCCTTGTCGATCCACAGCCTTTCACGGGGTAATTGACAGCATCTCCGTACTAAATGCCGCTCATTTTAGGGTTCTTCGTCGGTTCAGTATCAGGTGATAATCCCAAACGTTGTTGAATCACCGGACTCCAGTTGATGAGTGAAGAAAAGTGATCCCCAACTGAAACGAATCCGGCTTCTTCGACCGATCCCCGGCCCAACCAAGCAACCACGAGGCAAAACCCGATGGAACAACGCCCCATCCTGATGATCATCGGCGACGGCATGGGCGACCGCCCCGTGCCCGAGCTCGACGGCCGCACACCCCTGGCCGCAGCCCGCACCCCGGTTCTCGACGAGCTGGCCTCCGGCGGCGCCTGCGGTCTGCTGGACCCGATCGGCCCGGGCGTCTGCGCCGGAAGCGACACCGCTCACCTGGCCCTGCTGGGCTACGACCCCTACCGTTACTACACCGGCCGGGGTCCTCTCGAGGCCGCCGGGGTGGGGCTGGAGCCCCGCGAGGGCGACGTGGCCTTCCGCTGCAACTTCTCCACCGTCGAGGAGCGAGACGGCGAGCTGATCGTCGTCGACCGCCGCGCCGGGCGTATCGAGGAGGGCACGGAGGAGCTGGCCGCCGCCCTGGACGGTCTGGAGCTCCTCGACGGCGAGGTGACGGCGCACTTCCGCGAGTCGGTGGCGCACCGGGCGGCCCTGGTCCTGCGCGGCGGGAAGCTGGGCGGTGAGGTGGCCGACGTCGACCCCCACCATGAGGGGGTTACCGTCGAGCCCTGCCGGGTGCTGCTGCCCGAGGGCGATCCGGGCTACGTCCCGGCCCGGCGCACCGCCGCGGCCCTGGACGAGTTCATCCGGCGCAGTTTCGAGATTATGGGCGGGCTGGAGGTCAACCGCCGCCGCCGCGAGGCCGGAAGGCTGCCCGCCAACATCATCCTGCCCCGGGGCGGGGGGCTGGTGCCCCACATCCCCACCTTCGAGCGCCGTTACGGCCTGCGCGCCGGCGCCGTGGTCGAGGTCGGCCTGCTCCAGGGTTTGCTGGGCAGCTACCTGGGCCTGGAGCTCATCGACTGCCCCGAGGCCACGGGGGGGATGGACACCGACGTGGCGGCCATGGCCGCGGCCCTGACCCGGGCCGTCGAGGACTACGAGTTCATCTTCCTCAATCTCAAGGCTCCGGACCTGGCCGGTCACGACGACCTGCCCAGGGAGAAGATCCGGGCCTGTGAGCTCCTCGACGAGCTGCTGGGGCGGCTGCGCCCCGTCTGGGAGGGCCGGGTCGTCATGGCCGTCAGCGCCGACCACTCGACTCCCTGCGAGTGCGGCGACCACGCCGGTGACCCCGTACCCCTGCTCGTCCACGGCCCCGGGGTGCGCCCCGACACCGTGAAGACCTACGATGAGTTCGCCTGCGCCGCCGGAGCCCTGGGCCATCCCCTTGGCAGGGACCTGCTGCCCCTGCTGCTGACCTACGCCAACCGTTACACCAAGTTTGGAGCCTGAGAGGACTTATGCGACGCCTAGCACTCACCACCCTCTTCCTGCTGCCCCTGCTCCTCCTCGCCTGTGCAGAGGATGAACCGGCCGCTGAGGAGTCCACCGAAGCTGGCGACAGCGAGGCCGCCGCCTCCCCGAACTACACGACCTTCGAGCTGGCACCGGAGCTGCGCGGCTCCCTGGCCGGCCGCACGGCGGTCATCGTCGTCGGCAATGATTACTACGACCCCGAGCTCTACGGCGTCCTGAGCCTGCTCAACCAGGCCGGCGCCGCCGTCCACACCGCCGCCGCCGTGGCCCGGGTCTCCTACGGACTGGGGGGCAGCGACGCCCGCATCGACCTGGACCTGGACGAGCTGGCCGGGCTGATCGTGACCGACGGGGTCGAACTACTCTACCTGATGCAGTCCCGGGGGATGGAAAGCCTGGGCGATGAGGAGCGGCTGCGCGAGGTGATCCACCTTCAGCTCGAGACCGGCGGGATGCTGGCCGCCTCGGGCATCGGCCTCGAGGCCCTCATCGGCGCCGACGTGCTCGAGGGCGTCCGCGTCGCCCCCTACCGCGCCCTCTACGACGAATGCGAGCGGGCCGGAGCCATCGTGGACGAAGGGGACGAGACCCTCATCGATGGCGACATCGCCAGCGCCGTCTTCTGGCCCCAGGGGCCGGAGCTGGTTCGAAAGATCATCGCCAACACGGCCGGGCCGTCGAGTAGTCGGTGATGCTGGACTACTCCGCCGAGGCCGCCCTCATCGCCGAGCTCGAGCTCAGTGTGCCTCCGGCCGGTGTCGACGAGGCCGGCCGGGGACCCGTGGCTGGGCCGGTGACCGCCGCCGCCGTGATCCTCGATCCCGAGGACGTGCCCGCCGGACTGGCCGACTCGAAGACCCTTTCCGCCGCCCGGCGCGGGGAGCTGGCCGCCGAGATCCGCCGACGCAGCCTGGCCTGGGCCGTCGCCTCGGCCTGCCCCGGCGAGATCGCCCGCTGCAACATCCTCGGCGCCGCTTTCAACGCCATGGGCCGGGCCCTGGCCGCTCTGGAGCCCCGCCCCGCGCTGGCCCTGGTCGACGGCAACCGCCAGGAGCGCCACCGCGAGCGGCTGGGCGTCGAGGCCCGCTTCTACATTCGCGGTGACGGCCGCCTGGCCAGTATCGCCGCCGCCGGCATCCTGGCCAAGGTCGGCCGCGATGAGGTGATGGAGCGCCTGGACGCCCTCTACCCCGGCTACGGTTTCGCCGCCAACAAGGGCTACGGCCGCCCGGCACTGGAGGCCCTGCGCCGCCTGGGACCCACTCCGATCCATCGCTGGAGCTGGGCCGCCGTCCAGCAGACCGAGCTCCTCGGAGATTGACCCGCCTTGCGAAACTCCCGCCGCCGCCGGTGTATCCTAGATGATGAAGCCGTCACACCGACAATGACCTCAAACCACCGGGGAGAGCGCGATGAACGTGGGCGAGGAATTCAACCGAGAACTCGATACCGATGAAACCGTTGACGCCGACGGAACCGGGCAAAACGAGCATGAGCGCCGCCTGCGCCGCATCGCCAAGGCACGAGCCGGTTTCAAGCACCACCTGCTGGTCTTTCTGGTCATCGACGCCTTCCTCTGGGCGCTCAACTACATCACCCAACTGGAGAGCGCGGTGATCAGTTGGTGGGCGGTCTGGCCCACCCTGGGCTGGGGCGTGGCCGTGCTGCTCCACGCCGTGCGAACCTACGCCGGACTGGACGACGGCACACAGGAGGAGCGGGAGTACGAGCGCCTGCGCCGCAAATACGACCGCTGAGCCGGATGGATGATCCCAT
>WJMB01000283.1 GCA_014728185.1 Candidatus Coatesiibacteriota bacterium | reverse complement strand
TGCACATCGAGCGAGCTGCTTGTGGCGGTACGTGGATTTTCACATTGCCAGGTTGCCCGTAGCGACGTCACGAAGCCCTATTATCAACTGCCTGGCGCAATGGGCTTCGATGATGGTGCATCGATCCTAAGCGTGCTATTATCATGCATATATAACTAGCAGGCGCTGTGGGGTTGAGCTGGCAGGCCAAACGTCATTCGGCATAGCCTCGTATCAGCAGCTATTTCGAGGTGGGACGTTGTTTCGAGTTGTAACTAGCTGGTCCGAGGTCGTGTGCGATGCCTAGATTATAACGGGCACCGCTTCTGCTTGTCGTCTCGGGGTGTGTAACAAGATGCTTGGCCCCTATCGGCACCGTCTGAGCCGATGGCGTCTATCAGTTGCTCAAACAGCCCAGGGTCTTGCATTCGGGCTGTCTGGATATCAGAACCATCCCGATCTGCCGCAGACAGCACCCGCCAAGCGCAGACTCACAGGTGCCTGCCAACCACCGATATATTAACATTAATGGTCACGTTCTCCGTTCGGACCGGGTTATGATAATAACCTGTTGATAATAAAGGTGTAATATCACAACTGTCTGTTACATTTAAGAAGTGAAAATTGGCGGCGTCCTGGGACCTGCTTAGTGATCAAACAACTATGACATCAAAAAGATGTATCACGCCCATTCGATTGCCATCCGACTCATAACTGCATCATTATCAAGCAATAAGGCCTTACATGAAAGTATCGGATCAAAGCCCGACGCACCCACCAGTGGCCCCTTGTTGCTTTCCGTGAATCCTCGATCGCAATACCTGCGGCGCGCTCATCGGCGGTCTTCCCAGTTGAGATGCCGATACCGGCGAATCCCAGGTTGGCGGCATGGTGTAGCTGAACCGCCGTCGAGACGGGTTTGTCATCAGGACGTAAGGGACTCACGACCACTATAGACGCTTCAACCATCCTGCGCCGTTCATCAGGCGGTGGGGTTCGGGTCACCACAGGCCGAACCATTACCGGAAACCAGCCAAGCCGGAAAACCCTGGCACGACCGCTCTATGCGGACAACACGACAACCGGTAGCCGGAGGCAGTGTAACACAAACGCCAGAGGAAGGAATCGGGCTTACCCGCCGGCCGTTTGGTCCCGCCCTTCCAGCTCGCTCAGGGCCTCCCGGGCCCGGCGGCGCTGGCTTCCTTCGACGTCGCCCTCGGCGATCTCAATGAGCTCGATCAGCAGCGGCAGGCTCTCCTCGATGGCCACATAGCTCAGGGATGTCAATGCCTCTCGGTACTCCTCCTCCATGCCGCTTTCAATGACTTCGTGCAGATACGCCTCATCCTCGGAGAGCGGGGGAAAGACAATATTGGCCTTCGCCGCGCCCAGGCAGACCGGCAGCAGCAGAACAATGACGACAAACCTGCGCATGACGGCTCCCTTCCAATGCGACCGTTGCGGTAATTGATGGTGCGGAGCATTGCCCTGTATGACTACACTAAATATAACACCCCAAATGGGCGGAGGCCAGCCGTCCCGACGACGGCGAAACCGCCTGTTGCATAAAACGAACGCTCGGACGGCGCCGGCGTTGGCACATTTCTTGCAGCAGGGCGGGGAAGCCTTACGGCCGAACCAGCGTCCGCCTCCGCAAGAAACGTGCCAACGCCTCCCCTCCGGGTGGGCGGCGGGGTGCGGCGGGAAGGTGAGGGCGGTTTCGCCGCCGTCGGGACATGAAAAAGGCGGCGCGCCGGAGTGGTGCGCCGCCTGGAAGGGTCTTCGGAGCTAGATATTCTGGTGGACCTTGGTCAGGGCGGCGTTGAGGTCGGTGGCGACGCCCTCGCGCAGCTCGTCGCACTCCCGCTTGACCTGGGCGACGTAGTTGTCGTCCTTGAGTCCGGGCAGGTTGATCTCGACGTTGAGCAGGGCGCCGTTAAGGGCGTTGGTGAGCATCAGGGCGCCGACGCCGATATCGGAGATGGCGTTCTTGTTGCCGATGGCGGCCAGGCGCGGGGCGTGGCGCAGGGTCTCGCGGCAGAGCCGGGCGACCTCGAGGGGGGATTCAGTGGCCTTCTTGGTGGCCTGCTGGATGGCGGCGCTGCGGGCGCGCTTGGCCTCGAGACCCTTCTTGGGCATCTTGAAGGCGTCCATCAGCTCGTTGAAGGCGGCGGTGTCCTCGTCGACGAGTTCCTGCAGTCGCCGTGCGGCGTCGCCGACGGTCTGTTGTTCGGCGGCGCACTCCTCGGCGAACTCCTCGTAGCCCTTCTTGTTCTTGGTCAGGGCGCAGACCATGGTCAGCAGGTTGGCGCCCATGGCGCCGGCCAGGGCGGCGGCCGAGCCGCCTCCGGGGGCGGGTTCGTCGGAGCCGAGTTTCTCCAGGAATTCAGCGACTTTGAGCGTAGTCAGCAAGGCTACCTCCAAGGGCGAAACCGTCTTTGGACGGGTCGAGGTTTGCAGGGTTGGTCAATCTCCGAAGAGGTGGGAGAATCCGCGGGATTCCTTGTGTTGGCGGTGTTGCAGGCGGTGGCGGCGGCGGTTGATCATCTTGCCGCGCTTGATCACGCCGGTGATGTGGTTGACTCCCCAGCCGTAGATGAGCTGTTCGGGTCGGGTGACGTCGGTGATGATCAGGTCGGCCTGCTTGCCGGGTTCGAGGCTGCCGAGGCGGCCCTGGTGTTCCAGGGCGTAGGCGGCGTTGATGGTGACGGCGGCCAGGGCCTCTTCGACGCTCAGCCCGCAGCGCATCACGGCCAGCTCGAGGGCGCGCTCCAGGGAGAGGGTGTGCGAGGAGCCCGGGTTGTGATCGCTGGCCACGGCGACGATGACGCCGGCGTCGACCAACCTGCGACCCGGGGCGTAGCGGTCCTTCATCAGGAAGAAGGTGGTCGCGGGCAGCAGTATCGCGGTGGTGTCGCTGTCGGCGAGCAGCTCGACGCTTTCGTCGTCGATAAAGGGCAGGTGGTCGACGCTGCGCGCCCCGACCTCGACGCCCAGTTTGGTTCCGCCGGAGGGGGAGAGCTCGTCGGCGTGGACCCGGGGGGTCAGGCCGTGGCGCTTGCCGGCCTCGAGAATCTCCCGGCTCTCGTCGACGTCGAAGGCGCCGCGCTCGCAGAAGACATCGCAGAAATCGGCCAGGTCCAGGGCCTCGACCTGGGGCAGCATCTTCTCGACGACCAGCTCGATGTATCCGGCGCGATCGTCCTTGAACTCGTCGGGCAGGGTGTGAGCCCCCATGAAGGTGGGGACCAGCTCCCAGGGGCCGGACTGGTCCAGCTCGCGGATGGCCTGGAGCTGACGCAGCTCGCTGGGGACATCGAGGCCGTAGCCGGACTTGGCCTCGAAGGTGGTCACGCCGTTGGACATCATCCGGGCCAGGCGGGGCCGGGCCTCCTCGACGAGGCGGCTGACGGAGAGCTCCCGGGTGGCGCGGACGGTGGCCTGGATCCCTCCGCCGGCGGCGTGTATATCCTCGTAGTCGGCGCCGCGCAGGCGGGCGATGAACTCGTCGGTGCGGTCGCCGCCGTAGACGGGATGGGTGTGGGCGTCGATGTAGCCGGGCAGGATCATCCGGCCGTCGACGTCGATCAGCCGGGTGTGGCGGTCGGCGCTGTCGAGGACGCGCTTCTCCGGGCCGACCTCGGCGATGCGGTCGCCGGTGATCGCCACGGCGGCGTCGGCGACGGCGGCGATCTCACCCTGCTCGGCTCCCCGGCGCGGGGCTGACCCGGCCATGGTGACCACCAGGCTCGAGTTGTGCACGATCAGGTCCGGCGCCTTGTCGCTCATCATCGTCTAATCAACCTCTCCGGTCTGGAGTGCGGACGGGTGGTCGAAGGAGCTTAACTACAGCCCGCCGCCCGAAGCGCATCGCTGTGCAACGGACTGTTGGGGATAGGCCCGGCGGTACCTCGCCGTTCGCCCGGTAAAAGCCTGACCGATGGACAATCAACACGGTTGTCCAGACAACTCGGGGCGATCCCGGACCGTTCGTATAATCCTCGCCATCCGGTCATCGGGACAGGCTGATAGGCGACTGCCGAGCGAATAGTCAGCCGTTTGCCGGTCCGTTGTTATGGAAGGCGCAATACTCGGGCTGGGGCCAGCGGTTCGTCATCAGCATCTTTGGGCCACAGGTGTACTTTGCGCCACGGGGGTCTTCACGCGCTCATCGAATATGCCACCCGTCGACTCTCAAGGAACGCCTTGATAAGCCCCTAGATCTGGAAGTCGATGATCTGCTTGTCCAGATTCAGGTTGTCGGTCTGCATGTACCAGCGGGCGGCGAAGATGAAGGCCTCGGCCGGGGCCAGGCCGACCAGCTCGGTCTCGAGGATGCCCACGCCGTAGCGGGCGGCCTCGCGGCGGATGGTCTCCAGGACGCGGTAGAGCGGTGTCTTGCGGTAGTCCAGGAAGTTCATCGAGATCTGGACTTTGCCGGCGGGGCGGCGGTAGGTTCCGTGGTTCAACTTTGGCGCGCCGTGCTCGTCGTAGCTGCGGATGGTGACCGGTCCCTCTTCCCACTCCTCGAGGTAGAAGCCGGCTCCCTGGATGTTCAGGTAGCCGCCGGAGCTGCCCCGGATCGCCTTGGCGATACGCTTCCCGACCTTGACGTTGGTGGTGTCCAGGTTGACGTTGAAGGCGATCAGGAAGGGCCGGGCGCCGATGATGGTCGCCCCGGCCGTCGGGTGGGGCTTGCCCGGTCCGAAGTCGGGGCTCCAGCGCTCGCCGCCCATGTTGGCGGCCAGGCCCTCGTACTCGCCCAGCTCGTTGCGGATCACCGACTGGCTCTGGCGGTGCTCGGCGGCGGCGGCCTCGCGATAGAGGTAGACTGGCAGGTCGTACTTCTCGGCCACCTGGGCGCCGATCTCCTTGGAGAGCTTGACGCAGTCCTTCATAGACACGTCGCGCACCGGCACGTAGGGGCAGACGTCGACGGCGCCCAGCCGGGGGTGCTCGCCGGACTGCTCGTTCATGTCGATGTGCTCGACGGCGCCGCCGTAGAGGGCCAGGGCGCCTTCGATAAGAACCTCGCGGCTTCCCACGGCGGTGATGACCGTGCGGTTGTGGTCGGGGTCCGAGGAGTAGTCGAGCAGCTTGAGACCGTCGAGACTCTTCAGGGGGGCGACGATCTTCTCGACGACGTCCAGGCGTCGGCCCTCGCTGATGTTGGGTACCCATTCGATTACGGCGGCCAAGGAACCTCCTCCGCTGTCAACGCGTTAACCTCGCCGGTG
>WJMB01000282.1 GCA_014728185.1 Candidatus Coatesiibacteriota bacterium | reverse complement strand
CGTTTCTTGCGGAAGGGGCCGTCGATTTCGGGCGCCAGGTCGCCTCGCCCTGCTGCAAGAAACGTGCCAGCGCCGCGCCGTCGGCGATGAACGCACCTGGACGGGGTCGAGTTCGCGGCGGCTACTCGGCCGGGGGCTGGGGCGTCGGGACGAGGCGCTCGGTCTCATAGCCCTGCTCGCGCAAGCGCTCGAGGATCCCGGCGTAGATCTCCTCGTCCAGTGCGGGCGTCCGACTGAGAATCCAGAGATAGTCGCGGTCGGGGTGACCGACGACGGCCCAGGCGTAATCCTCGTCCAGGTCGATGATCCAGTAGTCGCCCCAGAAGAAGAGGAAGAAGGTCACCTCGAGTTTGGCGATGGTGGTCTCGTCGACGACGCGGGCCAGGCCCTCGGCGCTGTCGGGTTCGCCGTCCAGGGTTTCCTCGCGGCACCGGTTGAGCACGTCGATGCGGCCGTCTTCGCGCAGGGTGTAGGTTGCGGTGACGCCGACGCAGCCCTCCTGGAAGGAGACGGGGAAGCGGGCGATCTCGTACCAGGTGCCCAGGTAGCGCTCGAGATCGACGTAGTCGACGGTGCGCAGGGGCGGGAGGTCCAGGCGCTCGGTGGTGCTCAGACCACAGCCGACGGCGCCGAGCGCTGTCGCGATCAGGACGAGGAGCAGCGGTAAGCTTGGTTTGGTTTTCATCGCGTGAGTCCTTTGGAGAGTGACCCTGGAAGTGAACCGGCTACTCGCGGAGTTGGTTCAATGCGGCAACTAACAAAACCCAGTATACCAGATAGGGCCGAGGAGGGTCGTTTGACGGCGTATGGCGTCTCGATGAAGTGCTAGTACTCTCCGACGGATCGTTCAAGAACGAACTGGGTCATGGTCTCTTCTTCGGGATACCATTCCGGCGGTGGGCCGTGATAGACGATGCGTGCCCGGGATAGATCGACAACGGTGAGCATGCCGTCTCCGAGGTAGCCGTAGAGACGGAAGTCCGCCTCGCCCCAGGAGCGCACATCCCGCGATGCCTTCATCTGAGCCTTGACGGCTTCATGGTTGTAGTCGTCGGCGGGTTTCCAGGAGGCGAAGGAAGGCGGCTTCTTGCGCGCCCGGGGATTGGGTGGCTGGGCGTTGATTGCGAGAGCTTTGATGCGAGCCTGGTTTTCCGCCGGGTACCTGACGTCCAGTTCATCACGCACACTGTAGCGTTCGTTCATCATTCCTCCATGTGGCTGTTAGACTTCATGTTGAGACTAACCAAATTGGCTCGGTTCAAACATGACAGCCTTGGGTCGACGGTATCCACCCATGCCGTATCAACTGAGGGTTCATCACAACAAACCGGACCTACATCTGTTGAGCGAAGAACCGCATCGGGTGGGGCATCTTTGTTACATGCTCCCCTTTAGACGCAAGCTCGTAGCGGCGGCAAACTGTCACAAGTGCCAAACCATGCAATGGTAAGCTGTTAATTTATCCTTCACCATAAACCAACACGCTCTCCAGCGGGATCGAGAACCTATCGGCTTCCCGCAACGATAGCAACGAGTCGAGGGATACGACCGTAACTCCGCCCGGGTTAATTGGCCAGCCAAGCTATTGCGAGGTGTGCGTTCTTGATGAACTCAGCCTGGTTTGTCAATACTCTCTTATCTCATCAACCCTTCCTCGTATTGTAAGCGCCGACCCTGACAAAAGGCCGGGGCGGCTTTCAACCGACCCGGCGAGTGTATATCCCTGGAAATGCTATCAGGCGGAGAGGCTCTCGCCCAGCGCGGCGTCGAAGGCCGCCAGGACGCTTTCCACCTGCTCGCTGGTGATCACCAGCGGCGGCAGCCAGCGCAGCGAAGCGCCCGTGGAGAGCGACGAATGGGCCCCGTGGGTCTGCATCCGCCGCTGGACATCGGCCACTCGCTCGGGCGAATCCAGATCGATACCGATCATCAGCCCGACGGTGCGCAGCTCGCCGATAACCTTGTGCTTGTCGCTCAGCTTGGTGAGCCCTTCTTTGAACTGCTCGGCGCGTTCGACGACGCGGCGCGGTAGATCCAGCGCGCGCATCTGGCGGGTGGCGATCAGGGCGGCGGTCATGGCCATCGGATTGCCGCCGAAGGTCGAACCGTCATAGCCGCCGCGCATCCGCTGGGAGATCTCGGGCTTGGTCACCACGGCGGTGACGGGATAGCCGCCGCCGAAGGACTTGCCGATGGTGATGATATCCGGGACGACGTCGTAGCGCTGGCTGGCGAACCAGTCGCCCTCGCCGCCGGCCACCCGGGCGAAACCGGTCTGGACCTCGTCGACGATCATCACGGCCTGGTGTTTATCGCAGACCTCACGAAGACCGCGGGCGAAATCCGGGGTCGCCGGACGGATGCCGGCTTCCTCGCCCTGGACAAGCTCCAGAATAACGCTGCGGGCGCGCCCCTCGGCGAGCAGGCTCTCGACGGCCTCCAGATCACCCCAGTCGACGAAATGAACCCAGTCTTCCTCGTGAAGCCCGAAGGGTTCGCGGTAGGCCCGGTTATAGGTGACGGCCACGGCGCCGTGGGTCCGGCCGTGGAAACCGCCGCTGAAAGCGATCACGCCGCGCTCGCCGGTGAAGGCCTTGGCGATCTTCAGCGATTTGTCAACGGCCTCGCCGCCCGAGTTCTGCCAGTAAAAGTGGTGCAGATTGCCGGGCATCATCGGCATGATCTCGCGCAGGAAGCGCGCCCGGGCCACGCCGATGCGGTCCTCCTTCTGCGAGATGAGCAGAGAAGCCTGATTGTAGAGCCCCCGGGCGATGGCCTCGTTGGCGTTGCCCAGGTTGGTGGCGCTGTAGTTGGCGTCGAGATCGACGTATTCACGGCCCCGGGAGTCGCGGATCAGGGCGCCGCAGCCGCGCACGGGCAGCAGATCGTCCTCGAGGTGGCTGACCGGGATCTTGTAACGACGGTGAACCTCGATAACCTCGTCGGTGGACAGCTCGCTCTCCTCGAGCATCACCGCGGCTGCGCAGCGCTCCTCGTCGTCAAGTCCGGCGCTGAGTGTCGCGGCGGCACGCAGGCCGGCGGCGTCGTCCAGGGGCAGGTGGGTGTCGAGTTCCTCGCCCGCGGCCCGGCGGCACTCCGCGAAGAGCTTCGCGGCGCGCTCATCGTCGCAGACGATCTCGAGTATCTCGCGCACGCGGTCCAGGGTGGCGTTGCCCCGTTCGGGGTGGATGTAGGGATCATTGACCAGCCCGGCGACGAGCTCATGGGTGCCGGGTGTGTTGACCGTAAAGTGGTCCTGCATCGCTGGAATCACGTTCCTTTAGTGGTTGTTTGCTTGTGGATGGCGAATCTGGGGGGCTCGTTTGGGATAGCGAACAACGCCGACCTCGGCGGTACCGTCGCCGGCCGTCGGCACGTTGACGGCTGCCGGGCGGTCGGCTTTGGCACGTTTCTTGCGGAAGCGAAGGCGCCTTTAGCCGTTGGGCCGCCCCGCCCTGCTGCAAGAAACGTGCCAAAGCCGACCGCGGGTAACGCCGGACGCTCGCGGGTGGTCAGCCGAGGTCGGCGGTCGGGTGCTCGACGGGGCGGGTGTAGCCGTCGGTCAGCTTCTCCCGGGCTTTGAGGTGGCGCTGGAGGAACTGGCCGCAGTTGGAGCCGATAAGGTCCTCCTCGCTCTGGCCCAGACTGACGATCACGCGGTAACCGGCTTCGCGCAGCCGGCGGGGCAGGGCGTCGTCCTCGGCGGCGGGGTTGTGGGAGAGGTAGCTGCGCAAGCCGTGGCTGCGCGCCCGGTAGGTCGGGTTGAGCGGCGTGAGCTTGATCAGAAAGCGCTCGGGAGCGAAGTGCTCGAGCAGTACTGAAGGTTCGACGGGTGAGTCGGCTCCCAGGGCGAAGTTTAGGGTGATCAGCCGGTCGCCGGGGGTGAACCATTCCTCGGCGTAGCGAGCGATCCAGGCGAAGTCGCACTTGGGCGCGGGGATCAGTTTATCGCGCAGCGTGGGATCGGTGGTATGGATGGAGAACTGGAGCTGGAAGCGGCCGCCGGTGTAGAGTCGTTTCTTGAGCGCGGCCAGTTCGGCGAAGAAGGCCTCGCAACCCCGGGGGGCGACGGTGGAGAGCGAGGGCAGCAGCCCCGGGGCGTCGTAGCGTCCGGGCAGCTCGCGCAGTACGTCGAGGACGGCGGGGTTGTAGGCCGGCTCGCCCAGGCGGGCCAGTTGGATCTTGAACTTGGCGGCGGGGATGGAGCGTCCGGGGTAGCGACTGTCCACGAGGTAATCGATCTGCCGGATGATCTCGGCGGCGCTGAGGCGGCCGTGATAGGAGCCGCCGGCGTCGCACATCGGGCAGCCCACG
Source organism: Candidatus Coatesiibacteriota bacterium (assembly GCA_014728185.1). Classification (GTDB taxonomy): domain Bacteria; phylum RBG-13-66-14; class RBG-13-66-14; order RBG-13-66-14; family RBG-13-66-14; genus WJMB01. The sequence continues at coordinate 1,441 of WJMB01000282.1, read as the reverse complement.
GGGCAGCCCAGCAGCGTCGAGACCATCAGCACCCATTTCTCTTCGCGGGGCAGGGGCGGCTGGATGGACTCGACGAACTCGACCAGTCGCTCGCGACCGTCGGTCGCCAGGTCGGCCAGGTAGACCCGGGCGGGGTCGCCGTCGCCGGCGGCGGCCAGGATTCTCATCGCGGCTCCTCGAGCTCCCCACGGAGCTCCCGGGCGACGTCCACCGCCGCCCGCAGGCCGTCGCCGCAGGCGACGGCGGTTTGTCTCAGGCTTCCGTTGACGGCGTCGCCTACCAGGCGCAGCCCGGGGATCGGGCGGCCGTCGTCCCGGCGAAGTTCCGGGGTGAACAGCTCCCGGCGGGGCGTTCGGCCGATGGCCGTCAGGATGTAATCGACGGTAAGCTCAACACTTCCGGCGGGTTCGGCGCAGCGCAGTTTGACACCTCCGCTCGCGCCCGGTTCTACGGCGGTCACCCTGGTGGACGACCGGTAGTCGATGCTCTGGTGATCGGCGGCGCGTTGGTGGAGCAGGGGCAGACAGCGCGGCCGCTCGGCGCGGTTGAGGATGACAACGGCGTTGCGTCGGGCCAGGTTGAGGGCGTAATCGAAGGCGGCGTCGCCGGCGCCGACGACGGCGATCCGCGCCCCCCGGAGCTCCAACAGCGGGATGATCTCATCGTGGACGCGGGCTTCGGCCTCGCCGGGGACGGTCAGCGGCCAGCGGCGCGGCCGGGTCCCCGTCGCCAGGATCATCCGGCGGTAGGTCTCCGCGCCCCGGGCCGTCCGCAGGTTGAAACCCCCGGCGGCCGGGGTGAGTTCGGCGACGCGTTCTCGGCGGGGCTTAACGCCCCAGCGGGTTAGTTGCTCGATGAAGCGTTCGGCCAGTTCGACACCGGGGATCCCGGCGGGGAATCCGGGGAAGTTCTCGACATGGTCGGCGCTGCGCAGCAGTCCCCCCGGAGTCCCGGCCTCGTAGACGGTCGGCTGGAAAGCGGAGCGGACGAGCTGGAGCGCGGCACTGATTCCCGCCGGACCGCAGCCCACCACGGCGACGTCGTTCATCGCAGCGCCTCCGCGAGCTCCCGGGCGGTCGTCAGGGCGGCGCAGCCGTGGGCCAGGGTGAGCAGGCTCGCCCGTTGCAGCTCTTCGTTATAGGTCGCCACGGCGTCCACGGGGATGACGACACGGAAGCCGCGGACGAAGGCCGCCCGAACCGTGGTCTCCACGCAGAGGTGGGTCATCACCCCGCAGATAACCAGAGTCTCGACGCCCCGGCGGCGCAGCCGCTCCTCGAGGTCCGTGCCGTGGAAGGCGTCGTACTGGGTCTTCTCGATCATCACGGCGTCACCGAGCGCCAGCCGGGGGTCCGGTTCGCTCAAGGGATCCTCGCGGCGGATCAGCTCTCGCCACCACTCGCCCATCATCCCGGCGTCCTCCGGGGTGTTGAGGTGCCGG
>WJMB01000281.1 GCA_014728185.1 Candidatus Coatesiibacteriota bacterium | reverse complement strand
TCCTCGTTGACGGCCACGCCGCCGGCGTCGGCGAAGTGGGCCAGCTCGTAGGCCCCGCTGCGCAGAGAGGTCTGCACCCTGAGGTGCACTTCATCGACACCGGCAACACAGTCGAAGATGTAATGGGACGGCTGGTCGATGAGCAAATCTTTACTGTTGACAATCAGAGATGAAGAGGTGCACTCGTAGGGACAGTAGCCTTCTGCTTCCCAACGGCCGGTAGGCGCGCTCTCGTAGTGACTGTAGGAACCCAGCATGGCCTCGTGCACACACAGCACTCCGCCGCCGTCATCGACATAATCGGCCAGCAGATCGCCGTAGGCGACGGGGTCGCAGACGGTGAAGCTGCCGGTGGCGATGACGCAATCGAAGATCAGCAATTGGTAGAGCGGCGGCAGTGTGGAGGAGATACCGAAGCGTGTGGCGTCAATGATTCGCGGATCGCTGTCCAGGGCCGCCTCGAGATCACTGTAGAGATTGAAGCTGGGGGTTAGAATGGCCACCCGGATCGGATCAGCGGCTACTGATGCAGCAAGTGCCAGCGAGAGGATTAGGACCTTCTTCATCATTCCCACCTCAGTCGACCCAGCGGGGGATTGTCCGGAGCATCTCGGCCCATAGCTCGTCCCAGGTGCCCCAGTCGTCGATAGTCATTTCAAATCATCATTCGGGCATGCTCGGCCTCACTACTCCCGCCGCTACTCCACGCCTGAATGCCACATACAATATAGCAGCATCTTAACACTCCGGCAAGATGAATGGCGAATTGAGACGGTGTAGCTCGTCCGCTTCCGTTTTGATTTGTTCTTCCGATGATGACGGCGACCCATATTTGACACCCCCGGAATGCGTCGTTAAAATGCCCGTCGTCGATTACGCTTCCCAACCTGCGGCGCCGCCGCGATCCGACCGAGGCCGCCATGCTCAATTCCGGACAGCTCAAGCTCGACCTCTTCTGCAAGGGCCTGCGCCTGGACGACTCCTGCGAACTCGAAAAGGACGCCCGCCACGTAATCCGCACCCGGGGCGGCCTGGGCTCGGGCCTGGATTTCGTCCTCGATGAGAACGTCTGGGTCAACGCTCCACTCATCGAGCACTTCGTCCCCCAGTCGCCCTACGTGCTGCACAAGCGCGACGGACGCTATTACATCCATGACGAGCGCGAGGACGGCCTGGCCTACAACGCCCACATGTTGCCCCAACCCCAGTGGTACGAGCGCTCGACCTCGACGGGCGTGCCGATGCGCAAGATCGGCGTCATGCAGGGCAGCTACCCGGCGATCTACGCCAGCCGGCTCTGCGGCTTCTGGGAGATGGACAACAACTGCCGCTACTGCAGCGTGGGGCTCAACCTGGGCGACACCGAGGAGGGCGAGAAGAAGGTCCGCGAGGTCGTCGAGGTCTGGAAGGCCGCCCGGCGGGAGTTCGGCAGCACCTTCCTGCACTTCAACACCGGCTACGAGGACGGCAAGTCCATCGAGAACCTCTGGCCCTACCTGGTGGCGGTCAAGAAGGAGACCGGCGCCATGATCGGCGTGCAGTGCCCGCCGGTGCCCGACTTCACCTGGTACGACCGGCTGAAGAAGCTCGGCGTGGACCACCTATCCTTCTGCCTGGAGATATTCAACCCCGAGATCTTCCCCGAGATCTGCCCGGGCAAGGCCGAGTACATCGGTCGCCAGCGCTACCTCGACGCCATCAAATACTGCTCGAAGCTCTTCGGCAAGGGGCGCATTCACGGCGAGATCATCGCCGGTCTCGAACCTCCCGAGGACACCATCGCCGGCGTGCAGCAGTTCGCCGAGTGGGGCGCCGCCACCACCATCTGCATCTTCCGGCCCACCATCGGCACCAAGCTGCAGCACGTCAATCCGCCCCAGTACGAGAAGATGGCGCCGATCTTCAAGCGGGCCTATGAAATCTGGATGGAGCAGGGGGTGCCCACGGGCATCGCGCCGGGCATCCAGGTGGCGATGACCCTGCAGCCCAAGGAAGCAGCCTTCTTCAAGGACGAGACCACACCGTCATACACGGGCAAGCGTCTCAAGCTGTGGTTCATGAAGCGCGCCGCCCGGGCCTACTTCAAGACCCGCCTGCTCTTCAAAGGCTGATCCTGAAGGCTTGACCCAGTCAGCAAACCGACAACGTTAACCGGGGCCTTGCGGCCCCGGTTTCTTTAGCGTCCCACGAGTCCGGTCTTGCCCGGGTCCGGCGCCGTCACGCTCCTTGCGCGCGAGCCCTTCCCCGGCCCGGGGAAGGGCTCGGCAACGAGCGCGCCGGCGCCTCACCTCACTCCCCCCGCGCCTTGATGGCGCCCCAGGAAGTCTCGCGCACGGTCGAGTAGTCGCAGAGCCAGCAGGCGGCGTTGGCCAGCAGCAGCCAGCCGTCGCCCGTCCAATCGCGATCGTCTCTACTGCGGTAATTGACGCCGATGACGGTCTCGTCCTCGTCGACGGCCACGCCGCCGGCGTCGACGAAGTGGGCCAGCTCGTAGGCGCCGCTCCGCAGGGAGGTTTGCACGCGTGCCCAGACGTTGTCCACGGCGGATACGCCGTTCATCACCGGGTGTCCCGGCTCGTCGATGATCAGGTCGGTGTAACCTGTAAAACAAACCCAATTGATGCACTCATAGGGACAATATCCCTCGGTCTCCCAGCGGCCGGTGGGAGCGCAGTCGTTCGG
>WJMB01000280.1 GCA_014728185.1 Candidatus Coatesiibacteriota bacterium | reverse complement strand
GAGTACTGGGTCAACATCACCGACCCCGATCAGGTCGACCGCCTGCGCGAGGCCGCCGAGAACGACGAGACCCTCTGGCTGGCCGCCGGCGTCAAGACCGTCACCGACGAGGAATCCGAGGAAACCTCCATCGCCTTCAAGAGCGGCACCCTGCGCGTCTACGAAGCCGATGACACGGTCCCGCTGATGACCCAGCGCAGCCTGAACGAGATCGCCGCCGATCCCGACTACTACGTCAACAACGGCCTGGGCAAGGACAACCAGTGGAGCTTCCAGGCCGAGATCGTCGACTTCGAAGAGATCGAGCGCTAAATACCGCACAATCGCAATAAAAAGAGAGACCCACATCGGGTCTCTCTTTTGTTATACTAAAACTCGCTATCACCCTGATGACTATCGACTGCCGACTATCCCAAGATTGAATACCCTTCTGAATCCAGGAAGAGTATGCTGCGGCTGCCCATCAATTGCCGGATCATCGCCACCGTCGGGTACCAGTCGGGCGACGAGCTGCTCGAGCTCGAGTTCAACAACGGGCAGGTGTACCAGTACGAGGGCGTGTCCGTCGAGGTCTACCGGGCTATGATGGGCTCCCCCAAACCCGGCGACTACTACCGCGAGCACATCCGGTACCACTTCCCCTACAGAAGGATACGCTAGGGGGCTCCGGGCGGAAGGCATGAAGATTTCAGGCATTCGCCTGCCTGGATTGGCATTTGACGCAACCGGAGCCCAAGCCATAACCTGATACCTGGAGCGAAACAAGGTGCAACGCCCATGCATAACGTGTTGACACCTTGACAAGAACACCAAACCGGACTATCTTAATCGGCACTGGGAGGTTATATGGAACAACAGGTCAGCATCACTTGGCGCTTACCGTATCGGTTTGAGCAGGAGGGCGACTGGATTCTAGCCTACTGTCCTGTACTGGATCTCTACGCCCAAGGAAGAAGCAATGACGAAGCTTTGAAAAACCTAAATACAACTATCCAATTATTCTTGGAATCCTGCTACGAACGAAACACCATGGATGAAGCTTTGAAGGAATGCGGATTCCGCTTAGCAAAGCATACGAAAAAAACAGTAGTTGAAGAAAATGATCAGAAATATATTGATGTTCTATTACCTTTTAGCATTCCGCATCACGCGAAAAAATGCCCCGCATAACACCTGTACACTGGCGCATACTTGAATGCATAATTACCAAGTATGGATATATATACAACAGGACCAAAGGAAGCCACAGAATATATTCAAAAGATGGGTCAATACGGCCGATTGTAATACCATGCTATTCCGAAGTAACTGTAGCAATAATAAATGGTCTTCTTAAAACCGCTAAAATGAGCAGGCATGAGTACTTTAAGCTATTAGATGAATGCTAATAATCGTATAGCTGAACAATGGTCAGGGCCTTTAACCGATTGTTTGTGGACCAGCAAAAAAAACAATCGCCCAACGTACCGTGCAAGCAAACCATAGCGCGTAACCGAAGCATCCGTGACACCCGACGGCCCACGGGGAACAATCCCCGGGGCCGCCCTACAGGGTGCAATTCAACACAACGGTCAATACTCGGACATCAATCTCAATTCCCAATTCCGTAGGGCCGGGTCTCCGACCCGGCCGTTCCTCGATCAATCCGCCCTATTGAGCAACCTTCGAAAGCCAACGGGACTGTAGAAACGGCGGGGTCGGAGACCCCGCCCAGCAGGGTGCGAGTAAGATCGTATGCAATACCAAGCGGCCCGCAGGGAACAATCCCCGGGGCCGCCATACAGGACCTGTTAAAAACGGCCCCGGCGGGGCCGCTCGCATTGTTGGAGAATCTGACCTCCGCTCCTATCCGCCCCTAGTATCCCCGCTGTTCCTCCAGGATCTCCTTGACCTTCATCAGCCGGCTCAGCGTCCCGCGCTCGCGCTCACCCAGCTTGAGGCTGATGTAGCGGATGGTCTCGGTCAGGTCGGGGATCAGCTTGTGTTCGAGGGCGTTGACGCGCTGGCGGGTGCGTTCGAGCTCCCGGGCCAGCATGCCGATGGATTTTTCAAGTTCGGCCAGCTCCAATAATCGAGGAAGGACGGAGCGAAAGCCCTCGACGGCGAGGTCGAGTTCGGGCGGTGTGGAGGCCAGGCCGTAGGCCAGGGCGTTGCCCTGGAGCTCGACGGAGAGCCGGGGGACCTTGAGGTTCATCACCTGCTTGGTCTCGACCTGGACGGAACCGCTGACCTTGGGCAGGGCCAGGGAGGTGGCGGTGACGAGTTCGCTCATCAGGCCGCGAGCGACGACGAAGCCGGCCAGGGCCTCCTGCAGCTCGTCCTCGACCTCTTTGCGCAGTCCCTTGCTGCGCTCGATGAGGGCGAAGAAGCGCCGCATCAACTCGTCCTGTTTGTCCTTGAGCAGCTTGTGCCCGCGCCTGGCGACGCCGAGGCGCTTCTTCAGGCGCATCAGCTCCATGCGGGTGGCGTTGACGTCGAGGATCATCGTGCCTCTTGCAGTGCTGTTTGGCAGTGCTGTTTGAAGGCTGGTTGAAGAAAGATAGTGAGTTGGTATGCCGTCGGGAGTGATTATAGCCGCCGGGGCTTGCGCGGTCAACTAGACCCGCGCGACGGCGCCGAGCAAAACCGAGCAAAAAAGACAAAGAAAAGACAAAGAGACAAAGAGACAAAGAGACAAAGGCAGAAGCGTCTGGAGTGCCAACCCCGTTGGAAATCCTTGACGTTTTTGTTTTTTTTGTTATACCTTCGAAGTTTGCGATCTTCACCTCGCCGTTACATTTCCAAGCTCGTCCAGTATTGACGGTTGCCGCCCCAATGGCGGCTCGAGCCGGTCCGTCTCCCCTCCTCCCCCCAGGAACCAAGGTCGGACCGGCTCACTATATCCTGTCGCCGAATGCTTGAGGCAGCGGCGGCAATCGGTTATCATGGGGCGAGATCGCTCACGACCACCCCGGAGGCCGCCTTGAAAACGAAAAGCCACGTCGCGCTGCTCACGCTGCTGTTGTCGACGGGTCTGGTCGGCGCCGACGTCGTCGACAACCTGGACACCCTCGAGGTGCTCATCAGCGGCGCCGGAGTCGACCAGGCGTCCGCGGGCGCCCACCTGGTGCTCGACGGCCTCCCCGACGACCCGGCTGCCCTGGAGACCCTGGTCTGGACGGAGCTGTTGCGCGGTCGGGACCGCGCCGCCCTGGACCGGGTCCTGGCGCTGCTGGCGGCCGACGCCTCGGGAATCCGCGGCGAGGCCCTCATCCGCGACCTGCTGCGCTACAGCGATTACGGCGACGCCTTCGGCGAAGTCGAGGCGCTGCTCGACGAACTGGCCGAGGGCGGCGAGCTGACGCCGGGAGCCCGGCGAGCCCTGGAGCGCTGGCGTTTGTTCTTCGCCCGACGGCGGGGGGACGAGGCCGGGATTGACCAGGCCGAGGCCCGCTGCGGTCTGCTGACCGACTGGCGGGTCGTCGGGCCCTTCGTGCGCTCCGGCCCGCTGGACCTGGACCACGAGTTCGCTCCGGAGCGCCGACTGCGCGAGAGCTACGACCTACCCGGCCTCGGCGAGGCCGGCTGGCTGAGCCCACCCCGCGGCCTCAGCCGGGGCTTTTTGCCCATCGAAGAGGTCACCTCCATCCCCCGGGGCTGCGCCTACGCAGTGTGCCACATCTACCTGCCAACCGCCGGAGAGTACAACCTCAATCTGGTCAGCGACGACGCGCTCAAGGTCTGGCTCGACGATGAACTGATCGGCCTCCGCGACGACGTGCGCGGCAACCCCGCCGTCGAGCTCGACTTCCCGTTCCGCGCCGACGCCGGCTGGCACCGCCTGCTGATCAAGTGCAACCGCAACAACTACATCACCTCGAGCCAGGTCGAGGTCACCTGGGGCTTCAAGGCCGAGTTGACCGACGCGGCGGGTTTCGCCGTCGAGGGGTTGCGCTGCCTGGGCGACTGGGACCCCGACGAGCGAACCGCGGGTGGTGTTGAGGCTCTGGACCTCCCGGAGGACGCCGACGCCGATGACGGCCTCGCCGACAGACTCCACCGGGCCCTCGTCGAGGCTCACCGTGAGGACTACGACGCGGCGGTGCTGCGCCTGAGCGGCCTGGTCGAGGAGCGCCCGGGCAGCCTGCCCGCCCGGCTGCTGCTGGCCCGGGTGCTGGAGTCCGACGGCAGCGAGGAGCGCCTGGGCCGGGCGCGGACCCAGTATCAACGCCTCGTCGCCGCCGATCCGCTCATCGTGCACGCCCAGCTCTCCCTGGCCGATATCGAGGCCGCGGAGGGCAAGTTCTGGAGCGCCCTCAAGCGGCTGCAGAGCCTGCAGGCCGCCGTGGAGCCCAACCCGGAAATCGAGCTGTCTCTGGCCTACCGCTACAACGAGAAGTCGCTGATCCCGCGCGAGGGCGCCGCCTTCGCCCGAGCCGTCGAGCTGGCCCCGGACTACCTGGAGGCCCTGCTGCAACTGGCCCGCTTCCAGAACCGCGCCGACGATCACCCGGCGGCCATCGACACCCTGGAGCGCCTGCTGGCCGCCGCCCCGGACCACCGCACCGCCCGCACCGATCTGGCGGACCTGCTGCAGAAGGGCGGCTACTACCGGGAGGCCGCCGAGCACTACCGCCGGTTGATCGAGCTGGACCCCTACGACACCGAGGCGATGCTCGAGCTGGCCCGCTGCTATCACAAGGGCGACTTCGGCGACCGCGACGAGGTCTACCGCGAGATGATCGAGGCCTCGCCCTACGACTACCGGGGCTACGTCAACCTGGCCCTGGCCCTGGAGGAGGGGGGCGGCGAGCCCCGCGGCGAGCTGCTGGCCGCCGCCCTGGAGCACTACCCGGCCAAGGACTGGCTGCGCCGCTACCTGGCCTGGCGCTCCGGCGCCACCAGCGACGAGTTCATGCCCGACGTCGACAAGCTGCTGGCCCACGAAGTCCTTCCCGAGGACCACCCCAAGTGCGACGCGGCGATGCTGCTGGACTACCTGCGTCTGGACATCAACGCCGACTACACCTACGCCACGGCGGTGCGTCAGGTGGTCAAGATCCTGGCCCCCTCCGGCGTCGAGCGCTGGGGCGAGATCGTCATCCCTGACTCGGACAACCTGGAGCTGATCCACGCCCGGACCTACACCCCGGACGGCCAGGTCCTGGAGGCCACCAGCCTCAACTCCACCGGCGACGGCACGGCGATCAGCATGGAGGGCGCCCGCCCCGGCGCGATCATCGATGTCTACTACCGCCAACACAGCGAGTACCGCGTCATAACCGAGATTTTCGAAAACTGGTCCAGCCGCTTCTACTTCCGCGAGTACGGCGATCCCATGCTGGTCAGCCGCTTCGTGGTCACCGCCCCCGAGGATATGGAACTGGACTACGACCGGCTGCACTACCGGGGCGACTTCCACCGCGAAGAGCTTCCCGACGGCCTGACCACGGAAGGCGAAGCCGACTACCGTCTGGAGCCCCGCGACGTTTTCATCCACGAGGTCAAGAACGCCCGCCCGATCCAGCCCGAGGGGCTGATGCCCGAGAAGGGCAGCTTCGCCCCCTTCGTCGTCTTCTCCACCATCGACGAGCCCGAGGTCTACTTCGACTGGTACTACGGCCGCGCCCTCAACGCCCTGCGGCCCGACGAGCCTCTGCGCCGACTGGCCGAGCGTCTAACCGAGAACATCGACGACCCCCTCGACCGCGCCCGGGCCGTCTACTCCTACATCGTCCGCGAGATCAAGAGCTACGGCGCCGGGGCCTTCTACCCCTCCTCCGCCCGCGCCACCTACTACCAGCGCGCTGGGCGCAGCATCGACAAGCTCGTGCTGTTCATCGCCATCTGCCGCGAGGCTGGCCTGGAGGTCGAGCTCTGTCTGACCCGCTCGCGCTGGGACGGCCCGCGGATGCCCGACGCCTTCACCCCGGCCGAGTTCACCGACCCCATCGGCAGGCTGAGCATCGGCGACGAGGTCCACTGGGTGGACTTCCAGCCCGGCTGGGTGCCCCTGGGCAGCTTCGGCGTCGAGCACATGGGCCAGCCGGTCTGGCGCTGCGCCGCCCGCCGCTTCGACGAGCTGCCCCGCCCCCCCTTGAGCGATCACGGCAACGAGATCACCGTCGAGCTGCTCCTGCAACCGGGACTGCCCACCCGAGGGTTCATGGAGCAGACCGCCCGGGGGCTGACCTCGGCGATGCGCGCCAACTACGCCGACAACCGGGACGCCCGGGACATGATCGACTACGAGCTCAACAACATGTTCCCCGGAGCCGAGCTGATCGAGTACGGCGTCGAGGCGACCGACGACGTCAACGCGCCCTTCGTCTACCGCGCCGTCTTCGACGCCCCCGACCAGGGAACCGCTTCGGCCGGGGTGCTCAAGCTGCCCGTGGTGCTATACCCCTACAACTTCTCGAAAACCTTCATCACCCGCACCGAGCGCGACTACGATCTGGCCTACTCGGACTTCCTCCACCAGGACGAGACACTGATCTACCGCCTGCAACCGGGTTGGAGCGTGGCGCTGGCGAGCCTGTTCCGCGAGGAAATCAAGGGGATCGAAGCCGTCTACGAACTCAGCGCCGAACTCAGCGCCGACGACGAGGGCCCCCTGCTGATCGTCCGCCGCCGCCTGGATCTGCCGCCCCAGCAGGTGGACACCGACGACTACGACGAGTTCCGCGAGTTCTGCCGCCGCCTGGACGAGCTGGAGCGCCTGCAGCTCACCGTCGAACTCGACTGACCTTCACAGGACCAGCGATGGACATCATCTCCGTCATCATCCCCGTCTACAACCGCGAGGACCTGATCGGCACCGTGCTGGAGGCCGTGCTGGCCGCAGCCGACGGCGCCGAGCCCCTCGAAAGCGACGGAACGACGCCCCTGCTGCCCCTGGCCGGCTGCGACGACGCCGCCTTCGAGATCGTCGTCGTCGACGACTGCTCCAACGATGCCACCTGCGAGGTCATCGGGCGACACCCGGTGCGCCTGCTCTGCACCCCGGGCAACTCCGGCCCCTCTCTGGCGCGCAACCTGGGGGTCGAGTGCGCCCGGGGTGAGATCCTGGTCTTCGTCGACTCCGACGTCGTGGTGCGTCCCGACACCCTGGCCCGCATCCTGCGCACCCTGCGACGCCGACCGCGCATCGGCGGAGTGGCCGGGATCAGCGCCGAGGAGTGCCCCTACGACAACCACCTGAGCGTCTACCAGAACCACTTCCTGCGCTACCGCTACCTGAAGATGCCCGAGCTCATCGACACCCCCTGGGCCTCGCTGATGGCGGTACGCCGCGACGCCTTCGAGGCCGTCGGCGGCTTCGACCCGGCGATGAAAACCTACGAGGACTACGACCTGGGTTACCGCCTCGGCTCCGTCGACGCCTGGTTCTACCTGGACCGTGAGCTGGACTTCGTCCACTACAAGGAGTTCCGTTTTCGCCGCCTGTTCGCCGACTACCTGCGCAAGGTGGCCAACATGTTCAGCTACCACCTCCGGATGCGCTTCGGCGGCCGCAAGGTCTGGGAGCGCCGCCGCCCGGGAACCTGGCACGGCAACGAACCCCACTTCCCCAAGCTGGCCGTGGGCATGCCCTCCACGGCGGTGATGAACTACCTGCTGACCGGACCGCTGCTCGTCAACCTGATCCCGGCCCTGGCCCTGGGCGGCGCCTACCTCTGGATCAGCCTGGGTCTGCTGCTGCTGCCGCCGCTTCTGCTCAGCGGCTTCTGGGGCTACCTGCTGCGCCGCGAGGGCTTCTGGTTCACCCTCAAGGGCCTGGGCACCCAGGTCGTGCTCTCGATCACCGCCGAGCTGGGGGTGATCGTCTCGCTGATGCGCGCCGTCTTCGGCAAGACCAGCTCCGACTTCCTGGGGGCCAGCAAATGAGTTCGCCGCTGCGCTTCCTGCCGCGCCTGCTCTTCCCGGCGGGTTACCCGCCCCTGCAGCTGATCCTCTTCGTCACCGGCCGCTGCAACGCCCGCTGCGGCCACTGTTTTTACGCCGGCCAACTCGAGCACGGCCACCCGGGACCGAGCCTGGAGCAGTACGCCGCCCTGGCCCGCTCCAGCGGCCCCCTGCTCTGGCTCTCCCTGACCGGCGGCGAGCCCTTCCTGCGCGACGACCTGCCCGAGATCGCCCGGCTCTTCGTCCGCCGCACCGGGGTCCGCCAACTGACCATCCCCACCAACGGCCTGGCGACCAAACGCATCATCGAAAGCACGCGACGGATTCTCCAGCTTCACCGCGGGCTCAACCTGGTCGTCTACCTCTCCATCGACGGCCCCCCCGAGGTCCACGACGAGCTGCGCGGCGTGCCCGGTTGCTACGAGCGGGCGCGGGAGACCTGGTCCGAGCTCCGTCGGCTCAAGGGCGGCCACCGGCGGCTCAACCTGGCCACCATCACCACCATCTGCCACGCCAACCACCAACGCCTCCCCGATGTCTTCGAGCTTCTGCTGCGCGACTTCGCCCCCGACGACGTCGTGCTCAACATGCTGCGCGGCGTGCCCGCCGACGAACTGCAGGCCGACTTCGAGCTGGCCGGCTTCGCCGCCTTCCAGCGGATGAAGGAGGCGGCCCTGCGCGAGGGCCGCCTGCCGCACTTCTCGTTCAACCCCCTCGACGTGCTGGCCGCCAAGGAGCGCTACCAGTGGCGCTTGATTCTGGAGCTGCTGAACCGGCGACGCCAGGTCGTGCCCTGCCTGGGCGGCGCCCTCTCCGGCGTCGTCGCCGAGGACGGCCACCTCTACCCCTGCGAGACCCTGATGGCCCAGCCCGGCGAGGATCCCCTCCAGCGGGAGCACTTCTGCGAGAACAGCCCCGCCGCCCTGGGGAACCTTCACGATGTCGGCTGGAACATGCCGGCGCTGTGGTGGAGCAAGCGGGCCAGGCACATCCGCCGCCGGATCTCCCAGGGGCGCTGCTGGTGCACCTACGAATGCGCCTGGACCACCAGCCTGCTGTTCAACCCCCGCCTGTGGTGGCCGATGCTCACCGGCCGCCCCCGGCCGGAGGACCTCCCCGAGCGCCTAGTTCGCGGGGGTTGAAGCCAAAAACCCTATAACGATATTATTTGAAAAGGACAGAACCCGAATACTTATTTATATTATCTGAAACCACTATTCCCCCTGTCCACTTATTATGATCATAATAACGATACTGAATACTACTTAACAACTTACCATATCTTTGCTTTATATTAAAATACCTAGGCTTTACATGTCGATTACTTTTTAAGGATTGGCAATAACTAACAATACCGATTGGATACAGAATCGCAGACACTATAGTATCACAGATTTGAATCAATGCGTGATTGTCACTATGCCCAAACACCGGCAATTCATGCAATCTGCTATAACTATCTCCATTATTTTTGAATTTACCGGTAAAAACAGAATGAGATATATTTACATTTTTTGGTTTATTTCTACTATCCGCAATAACAATACCATAATCTTCTATCATATTTAAGTACCTCTGAAAATGAACGCAAATATCCTGTATTGAAAATGAGTAAATTGATTTGGCATTAATTGTTTTTGTAGGGCTTTTAATATACATACGACCTATCATTTTTATTCCATATTTTTGACACAGATCAATAGTGCTATCGAGATACCCTATTGCCGCTTTTCTCTCTCTGCTCTTTGCTGATATCGCATATTTTCTTAAATCACTACCCTTTATTTCAATACAAATACTATCCAGATAGTGCGCACAATTAGCAAATTTTCCAGGATAATATTTGCGCTTGATATTAATAAACCCTGTTGTTATGCTCCCTATGCTAGATACATCAGACATTAGACCAATAATAACAAAAACAGGCTGAATGATAGGTGTATTTGGCACACCTAAACAGCCAGCTTCATCGATATAGCATATATGCATATAATAGCTGCGGCCGGTAGAACCGACCGCAGAGCGTGCCGTCTAGTTTCCTAGTACGGCCATAGTACATACTAACCGTAGTATAGCCGTGTTATGACAAACTGTCAAGGCTTACGCCTCCGCCGGGGTCTCCAGCTTGTTGACCAAAAGGTTCAGGCGGCTCTTGCGCCGCGAGACGCTGTTGGCGTGCATGATCCCCTTCTCGCGGGCCTTGTCGAGCAGGCTGG
>WJMB01000279.1 GCA_014728185.1 Candidatus Coatesiibacteriota bacterium | reverse complement strand
GTTAAAGAGGGGCGAGTTCTTCCGGATAACGCATCCCGCAAAGGGTATTTGAACAGCGTTATCAAAGGCCGGCGCACTAAGGAGGCAAACCCGACAATGGAAGGGGATCACAGGGAGCGCCTGCTGGCGGCGGTTGGAAGATCGCCGTCGCGGGAGTGGATTGATGGTTACTTTGATTTGTTAAAAAGGGCGATTGACAAAACCGGGTTGAGTAGTGATGATAAAAGAATTGTTACTACAACTCCAAAAACCAAACAAACGATTAGGCTCAATATTAACAATAGACTTGTGTTGTCTGCGTATCATAGAGGCGCTAATGCTATAGGGTATATCCTTCCATAATCATATATAATAACTAATGACCTTATGACAAGAAAGACGAAATACAACCCTGATGACCCATTCAAGCCGGTAGGTAAAGGCGAATCATTGGATAATACTCCTTACTTCTTTGCCTTCACTGCAGAGGTATTGACTGATATTTCCCAGGAATTACTGGATGTTTGGCAGCTGGAAGTTGTTCGTAATGTATCGATACGTAACGCCTCACCTTACAAAGACCACCACAATCCTTTAGCCTACCAAGCTGCGATAGATCATGACTTCCGCAAGCAACTCCTCGACGAAGCCTTCGGGGGTGATCGATGAGCGTCATCAAGCGCACCCGCCTCGGCAAGCTGCCCAAGCTCCGCTTGGTCGAGCTGCCCGCTCTCCTGTTGGCCAGTTTCGGCCTGACCGGCTACGCTCCCCTGGCCTCGGGGACGGTGGCGAGCGCGGCGGCCCTGGTCGTCTACTTCCTGCTGCCGGTGGGCCTGCCCTGGCTGGTACCCGCCCTGGGGGGCCTGCTGTTCATCCTCGGGGTACCCGCCTGCGGTTGGATGGCCAAGCGTTACCGTGACAAGGACCCCTCCCAGGCCACCGTGGACGAGGGCGCGGTGATGTTGCTGGTGTTGGCCTACCTGCCGCGGAGCTGGTTCTTCGCCGGGCTGGCCTTCGTGCTGTTCCGCTTCTTCGATATCGTCAAGGTCTGGCCCGCTCGGCCGGCCGAGCGCCTGCCCGGCGGGTGGGGGATCATGGTCGACGACCTGGTCGCCGGAGCCTACGCGGCGTTGATCTGTTGGGGGGCTCATCTTTCCGGAGTGCTACCGGCCTGGGCCAACTATCCGTTGCCGGTGCTCTGGTAGCCTTGGTTATTCAATGGCGTGCACAATCCTGGATCAGCCCGACACAGGCTGTAGCACCCGCAAATCGAAAAACGGCCGATACGAGGATGCGTCTAACAACGCTTCTGTTTGCCGCCTTACCGCACCAGTGCTCACTAGTTAGCTAAGCTAGTCGATAGGCGGCATGGGTTCCAATTGGCGCCGTCGGGGTTGATAGAGCCAAGCAGTCGCTTCATGAACAACGAGACGTCCACTGGGGCGGCCAAGGTATGGGGAAACCCGCTTATCCGCCATGCACAGCTCGCTCGATGTACGCCTAATTGGTTTCTAGCTGCCTTTTTCGAAAAGGTCTTACAGGATTGCTCCAATCCGTTGCGACTAAGCGAGCCCTCTTTTGAGGGACTGTCAACGCAGCCCGGGGAGGCATGATATGGAAGATAACGAGGTTGCCGGGGTCGCTGAAGAGCCCGTGGAGTACTCGAACCCGTTCAGCCGCCTGATCGATGTCATCGTGGCCCCCGAGGACGCCTTCGGTTCGCTCAAGCGCAAGCCGGCCTGGTTTTTGCCGGCGCTGATCTGCATCCTGGTGTCGCTGACGGCCTCGGTGTTCATCATGGATCAGGCGGTCGAGATCGGTCGCGAGCAGACCCTGGAGTATCTCGAGGAGCACCGGGCCGAGCTCTCGCCGGAGCAGATCGAGATGATCGAGGCCCGGGCCGAGCAGATCGGCGAGGGACCGATGTTCTATGTGTTCTTCTTCGGTATGCCCCTGGTGCAGATATTTCTCTACATATTGGTGGCCGCGGCGGCGCTGAACATCGCCTCCGGGGTGGCCGGGCAGAGGCTGGGCTTCAAGGGCGGTCTGGGTATCGTCTCGCTGGGGCTGGTCACCTACGCCGTCGGGGCGATCGTCGGCGTGGTGCTGTTGCGCCTGACCGGGGACATCAACGCCGGGACCAACCTGGGGGTGCTCTTCCCGGCCCGGCCGACGGAATGGTGGATGATCGCGCTGAAGTCCCTGGCCACGCGGATCGATATCTTCGCCGTCTGGACGGTCTACCTCTACACGGTGGGGCTGAGCGAGCTGACCGGAATCAGCCGTAAGCGCTCCTTCCGCCTGGTGCTGGTCCTCTGGGGGCTCTGGGCTCTGGCAATGGTCGGCCTGAGCTTCCTCTTCGGCGGATAGGCGCGCGCACTCCATGGAGCTTCGCGAATACAGCGGCGTCATCCACCTGCATTCCGACTACTCGGACGGCCATCTCGGTGTCGAGGAGATCATCCGTCTGAGTCTCGAGGCGGGACTGGACTACCTCTTCCTGACCGACCACGATACCCTGGCCGCCCGGCGTGACGGCTGGGACGGCTGGTACACCCTGGACGACGGCCGGATTCGTCGACTGGAACGGGGCGCCGAGGCCGGACGACGCCTGCTGCTGTTGGTCGGCGACGAGGTCACCCCGGACCGCAACCACTACCTGGCCTTGGGCTACGAGGGTCCCGAGGAGCTATTCAAGCTGGCTCCGCAGCGGGTGATCGATAGGGTCGCCGCCGCCGGCGGGGTGGGGGTCATCGCCCACCCGGACCACCGGGGCAACGAGCGCTTCGGCATCGGCTGTTACGCCTGGGATGACTGGAGCGTCCGTGGCTTCGACCTGGTCGATCTCTGGGACCTGATGACGGACTGGCAGGATCACCTGCGCGGCCTGGCTTCGGCGCTGCGGGCGGTGATCTCGCCGGTCTGGGTCCTCAAGGGACCCAAGAGGCGAAGCCTGCGCCGCTGGGACGAGCGCCTGCGCGCTGGGCCGGCCCCCGTGGTCGGTTGCAACGACAACCACGGCCGGCCCTACAACCTGCTGCTGTTCACCCTGACGCTGCTGCCCTACCCCCTGGCGCTGAGGACCATCCACACCCACGTTCTCTGCGAACCCCTCGAGGAGCTCGACTGGCGACGGGCCGAGGCCGCGCTCCTCGAGGCCCTGGTCGCCGGGCGGTCCTTCATCGCCCAGGACTACTGGTGGGACGCCCGGGGGCTGAGCTGCTGGGCCGAGAATCCGACCGGCGGACGCCTGGATCTGGGCGGGACGGCGTCCTTCGAGGACGGTCCCTGGACGTTGCGCCTCGAGCTGCCGGCGGCGGCCCGGGTAGACCTCGTCGGTGACGGCGAGCTCCTGCTGCGGCGTCGGACCCGATGTGTAACCTTCACCGTCGTCCAGCCCGGGGCCTACCGTTTCGAGGTCTGGCGCCGCCGCTTCGGCGTCCCCAAGCCCTGGGTTTTCACCAACGCCCTGAGGCTGGTTCCGAGGGACAAGATGCAGTAGTCTGACCGGGTATTGATTGGAATCGGCTGATAAAAGGCAAGTGGCACCAGAAGTGCCTGTCACCGATGAGCAGATATAGGCATCGGTGACGGGGAAAACCGAAAGAGTGTTAACTGCTAGGCCTACCCGTTTTGTCCAGTGATTCCTGTGGGGCCGGGCGGGATAAGGCGGACTGTCCTCGGCTGTAATCATCAAGCGGCCGCCGAACGGGGCGTCGACGCCCCAGGCTCAACCGCGGGAGGTCGATCGCGATGAAACGGCGCTGGATCACACTGACGCTGTCGCTCTGTTTGTTCGCTGCGACGGCCGCCGCCGAAGAGGACGCCGCCGAGTTGCACCTGGCTCCCTGGTACGGCTGCACCTCCCCCGTGGTCGCCCCGGGTCGGAGCTACTACCTGGGCTTCGGTGTGACCAACACCGGCGGGGAGACCCTGGACGGCGCGGCCTTCTGGGGCGGTTCCAGCTACACCCTGACCGGTCCCGACGGCGATGTCCAGCGGTGTTCGGGCGAGGCCTTCCTGGACGCAGCCGAGTACGTCCGCGACGTTGAGCCCGGCGGCTCGCGTACCGCCGTGGTCGACCTCGCAGCTCTCTTCGACTTCTCGCCCCCCGGTCGCTACCGCCTGCGCTGGCGCAGCGATTACGGCTCTTTCGATCACTACATCGAGTCGCTGAGCCTGCCGTCCTACCTGCTGCACCGCCTGCGCTACGATGTGACCCACAACCACTGGGGACTCTACCTCTACGGCGAGGACGGCTTGATCCACCGCGAAAGCCTGGCCGCCCTGGCCGTCGAGCACGCCGCCGAGATCGCCCCGGAGCTCGAGGCCCTGCTCGACGACGAAGACCAGGTCTTCATCGAGGGTTCCGAAGAGGCCACGATCGGGGCGGTGTACGCCCATCGCGTCTGCGACTACGCCGCCATCATCCTGGCCGAATCTTTTGGTTTTTCAATTCCAAAGCTGCGGGACATCGAGCCCGGGGTCCGCGACAGCGGTATCGCCGAGCTGCGCCGCCGCCTGAGCGAAGAGAGGAACTGAGCATGAGCCGCCGTACCCTGCGCATCACCGACGAGATCCACGCCTATCTGACCGACGAGACCTTGCGCGAGCCGCCCCTGCTGGCCGAGCTGCGCGCCGAGACGGCGGAGCTGCCCAACCCGGATATGCAGATCGCCCCGGAGCAGGGCGGGTTCATGGCGCTGCTGGTCGAGCTGACCGGCGCCCGGCGGATTCTCGAGCTGGGCACCTTCACCGGATATAGTTCCACGGCGATGGCTCTGGCCCTTCCCGAGGAGGGCCGGATCGTCTGCCTGGACCGCAGCGAGGAGTACACGGCGATCGCCCGCCGCTACTGGCGGCGCGCCGGGGTTGAGGACAGGATCGAGCTGCGCCTGGGCGACGCCGTCGACGGCCTGGCCTCCCTACGCGCCGAGGGGCTGGACGGGAGCTTCGATCTGGTCTTCATCGACGCCGACAAGGACGGCGAGGATCATTACTACGAGCAGGCCCTGGCCCTGCTGCGCCCCGGCGGACTGATCCTGGTCGATAATGCTCTCTGGCATGGCCGGGTGGCCGACGCCGAGCACCCCAACCCGACCACCCAAGCCATCCGGGAGCTCAACCGCAAGGTGCGCGACGACGAGCGGGTGAGCATGTGCCTGCTGCCCATCGCCGACGGCCTGCTGATGGCCCGCAAGCGCTAAGCCTCCGCGGACGATTTCGGTCCGGTCGGGCTGCGCGGGATATCCCGGGCTTATACGCAAAGGAGGACCTTCAGGTCCTCCTTTGCACCAATAAAAAACGTGGGCATCATGGAACGTGATCGGACCAATTGAGCAGTGCATCCTGCAGGTGGTCGAGACACTTTTCGTCGTCTCGATGGTTGAATCTGAGCGCCCTCTCCCTGTTTTAGAGCCTGAAGTTGCGTTTGAACCCACCGTGATAGGCTTTGAGGCGGCGTTTGGCGTAGCCCTGGAAGCTCTCTAGGCCGTTGATATGGCTCTTTCCGTTGGCGAACTCTGGTCCTGGTGGTTGATGCGTTGGTGGTGGAAGCCGTTGAGCGAGAGCTTGTTATAGGCTTCCAGCCGTCGGAGTAGACGATCTATTTCACCTCGAGCTTCTCCAGCTCGGCCTCGCGATCGGCGGCGATGCGCTCCCATAGTCGATTGCACCATTTGGATACTGTTTTCGCGGACAGGCCGACAGTTCTCGCCGCGGCTGCCGCAGGAACGCTCAGCCAAAATAAGCGAGCTATCTCTTTATGCTT
>WJMB01000278.1 GCA_014728185.1 Candidatus Coatesiibacteriota bacterium | reverse complement strand
GAGCGCTTGAACAAGTAGCGGGGCCGACCCGGTGGTCGGCCCTTTGTGGACTGGATCTGCGTCGGCGAGGAGCGGGATGCCGGGAGACAAAGCCACCGGCTCCGGGTGCTCGCGCGGATACCGTTATCGGACCGTTGACAAGAAACGGCGGGGTCGGAGACCCCGCCCTGCAGGTCTGCGTTATCAACGTAGGGGCGGGATTTCAATCCCCCCGCGTATAACCGAACAAAAACCCTCTGTAGGGCGGCCCCTCTGCGGGCCGCCGCAGCTTTTGACGGGTGTCAATCGCCAATGAACTTAAAACGGCGGGGACGGAGTCCCCGCCCTACAGGTCTACGTTTTCTACAATGAACTTCAAAAACGGCGGGGTCGGAGACCCCGCCCTACAGCCAGCGCCTACCGGGATAGGACTCCTACAGCAACCCCGTCAAGCCGATGAACGCCATCGCCATGATCGCCGTGGCGATCATCGTGATCCCCGGTCCCTCGAGGCCCTTGGGGATGTCGGCCTTCTCGACCTTCTGCCGTATCCCCGCCAGGGCCACGATGGCCAGGGTCCAGCCCACTCCGGAGCCGAAGCCGTAGGCCAGGGTCTCGACGAAGCCGTAGCCGCGCAGGACCATGAACAGCGAGACGCCCAGGATGGCGCAGTTGACGGTGATCAGGGCCAGGAAGACGCCGAAGGAGGCGTAGAGGTCGGGACTGAAGCGCTCGATGGCCAGCTCGAGCACCTGGACGATGGCGGCGATGACGACGATGAAGATGATGTACTGCAGGTGCTCGACGCCGAAGGGCTCGAGCAGGTAGCGCTGGATGGCCCAGTTGGCGGCGGCGGTGAGGGTCATCACCACGGTGACGGCGGCGCCCATGCCGAAGGCGGTCTTGACGTCGCGGCTGACGGCGATGAAGGGGCACATGCCCAGAAAGTTGGTCAGGGCGATGTTGTTGGTCAGCGCGGCGGAGAAGAGGACGACGAGGACGTGCATGGCTTATCCTTCCTCCAGTGTCCAGTCCAGGGCGGCCTCGATGAGGGCGTAGGTGTCGGGGTGGTAGTCGGTGCCGCCGTCGCCGTCGTCGACGATGGTCAGCTCGGGGTGCAGGCCGATGATGAACACCCGCCCGGCGCCGTACTCGAAGGCCAGGCTCGCGGCGCCCTCGCCGACGTCGTAGCGGTGGAGCACGTCGGGGGTGTCGTCGTCGGGGACGAAGTACGGGCCGTAGCAGTAGGTTAAGCGCGGGTTCGGTTCGAGCCCCGCGGTGATCGGGTGATCGTCGTCGACGACGTGGAGGCCGGTGATCTCGCACTCCGGGTAGGGGGCGATCTCGTCGATGGGGCCGACGGCGTCGCCGGAGAACAGGGCCAGGGGCTCCATGGGCAGTTGATTGCCCTGCCAGAAGACCCGGGAGGCGGCGAAGTACGACCCGCCGCAGATCCCCAGATAGCCCCCGCCGTCGGCCAGAAAGCGCCGGATGTCCGCCTTGGCGTCGCCGCTCAGATCGGCGGCGTACTGGTACATGTCGCCACCGGGGAAGACCACCAGGCTGAAGCCCGCGCAGCCGTACTCGGCGAAGTAGTCGGGTCCGGCGCGGCGCACCTCCCAGCCCAGGTTCTCCAGCAGTTCCTCGGTGTTGTCGATGCAGCTCTCTTCGGCGCCGGGGCCGTTGTAGAGCAGCACGTCGCCGGAGAGCCGAACCAGGGACTGGCAGCCGGCCGCGATGGAGAGCAGGATGATCAACGGAAGAATGCGCAGGCGGTTCATCTTCACTCCCTTGCCGTCAGGGCTCCATTGGTTTCAGGTGTTCGGGTTGGTGATGGTCGCCCGGCTGCTCCCCCACCGGGAGTCGCATAGCAGGCTGCCCGCCTTGTGCATGGGTGGCTTTCCGGCAGCGGGGACGAATGCCTCTCGGGGCCGCGCGCGGGCGGATGGCCTGCGGTCCTGTCCGGCGGGTCGCAACCGTCAGGGGCGGGAAGAGGGGCAACAGCGGTCGATCGGCCTGTTTGGTTACTCCAACCGCCGTTGCCATACCGGCGGGGTTTTTCGTCCGTCACGTTGTCGAGCCCGCTGAATGGCGGGATCACTCTACCAGAACCCAGCTCGGCTCGGCGGCGTTTTCAGCCAGCCAGGTGTGCACGTACTTCGCGGCGAAGATGCCGTCGCTGACGCCCAGCCGGTTGTCCGTGGTGGCGACGATGAAACGACCGCAGCCGTCGCAGGCGGGGTCGGGCACGGCGCGGGCGATGTCCGGTTCGGTCAGGGGCCAGCTCTCGTCGATCTCACCCCGGTTCGGGTCCAGGCGCAGGAAGACCGTCCCGGCGTTTCCATCCTCGTCGAAGACGACGCGCAGCAGCAGGTCGCCGTCGACGCAGCGGATGATATCCTCTACTCGGTAGCTCTCCCGGCCGCCCAGGGGGCCATAGGGGTCGCAGGCTAGGGCGTCGTGGATCAGCACCAGCCCGGGGGGAAAGGGCGAGACGGTTTCGCTCCAGGGTTCGTAAGCACACAGTACGCCCAGGCCGGCGATGTGGACCGGGTGGCGGTAATCGCCGGGGAAGACAACTTGAGGCTCGACGGCGTCGCTTTCAAGGTCGTAGTAGTAGGCGGCGTAACCCCGCTCGGCGCCGGCCAGGTGGAGCAGCTCCTCCCGGCTGTCGGCCTGGAGGTCGTAGGCGCCGTAGTCGATGTACTCGAAGGCGCTGAAGTAGATGCGCTTCCCGTCGGAGGACCAGCAGAGGTCGCGCTCGGCGGCGGGGGTCTCGGTGAGACGGACGACCTCGCGGCCGTCGCCGTCGCGGTCCAGCTCCATCAGAAAGATGTCCACGGTGCCGTCGCGCTCCGCCGCCCAGGCCAGACGGCGGCCGTCGGGGGAGAGGGCCGGATGGTGGTCGCAGCCCGGATCATCGGTCAGGCGTTGCGGCTCGCCGTCGGGCGGGTCGGTCAGCAT
>WJMB01000035.1 GCA_014728185.1 Candidatus Coatesiibacteriota bacterium | reverse complement strand
GTTCAGTTTCAGGTGATAATCCCTTGCAATTTTAGAAAGGCTTGTTTTGTGACAGGTATCTTTAGATCATCACCTCTATTATCAACATGATAGAATCACGATCAGGACCGAAGAGGGTATATGCGTGTAGTGGCAGATGGGCCTGTCACTTATCAACAGCAAAAAGTGGCGGCTGCAAGGGGCGTGCTCGGAGGACAACCTATCCTGCCTAGTAGCGTGCAATTACCAGCCACCCGATGGCCACTCGACTCATAACTGCATCATTATCAAGTAATAAGGCTGCGCATGCCAGTTTCGGGAGCAAAGACGGATGCACCCGAACAGCGACTACCTGCTCGATGAACCTTTCAATATCGGCCCTGATTTGGTCCGAACACGTTCCACGGTGCCTTTATTACTCTCAGCGCTCCACTCGGCCCCATTAGATTGATCCGAGTCGGGTCAGCCCGCCGCGGCCTGGGTCTGGCGGACGTCTTCGGTTATCCGGCCGTCGATGAGCCGGATGGTTCGCTCGCCCAGCGTGGCGACCGCCGGATCGTGGGTTACGACGATGATGGTCTGGCCGTCGGCGTGCAACTGTTGGAACAGGGCCATGATCTCGTTACCGGTCTTGGTGTCCAGATTGCCCGTGGGTTCGTCGGCCAGCAGGATCGAGGGCTCGGTGACCAGGGCGCGGGCGATGGCCACGCGTTGGCGTTGGCCGCCGGAAAGCTCGTTGGGGCGGTGGTCGAGGCGGTTGGCCAGGTCGACCTTGGTGAGGGCCTGGGCGGCGCGCTCCTTGCGGTCGGCCGGGGTGACCCGGGCATAGATCAGCGGAAGCTCAACGTTCTCCAGGGACGTGGCCCGGGGGAGCAGGTTGAAGGTCTGGAAGATGAAGCCGATCCGACGGTTGCGGATCGCCGCCAGTTCGTCGTCGTCCAGGTTGGAGACCAGCTCGCCCTCGAGGCGGTAGTCGCCGTCGGTCGGGGTGTCCAGGCAG
Source organism: Candidatus Coatesiibacteriota bacterium (assembly GCA_014728185.1). Taxonomy (GTDB): domain Bacteria; phylum RBG-13-66-14; class RBG-13-66-14; order RBG-13-66-14; family RBG-13-66-14; genus WJMB01. The sequence continues at coordinate 2,438 of WJMB01000035.1, read as the reverse complement.
CCGATGAGGTTCATCAGCGTGCTCTTGCCCGAGCCCGATGGTCCCATGATGGTCACGTACTCGGCGCGATCGATGTCGAGGTCGATGCCGTCGAGGGCCCGCACCTCCTCGCTGCCCATGACGTAGACCTTGGTCAGGCCGCGCAGCTCGATCAGGCTGTGTTCGGGCACGCTCTACTCCCCGTTCTCGATCTCGGCGATCTCGTCGCCGTGGTCCAGCTCGCGCAGCACCTTGTAGGGGCCGCCGACGACGCGCTCGCCTTCCTCCAGGCCCGAGATGACCTGCACGTGGGACTGGTCGGCGATGCCGCTCTCGATGGGGCGGAAGGAGACGGTGTCGTCGGTTTCGATGACGAAGACGCCCTCGACCTCGGCGGTTTCATCCTCGGGCGTCTCCCGGCCCAGCCAGTCGGCCACGGTGACGGCGTCACGGATGACCACGGCGCTGATGGGGATCGAGGGAGTGTTCTCCATGCTGTCGGTGGTTATCTCGACGGTGGCGCTCATCCCCGGATAGAGGTTGGCCGGGAGGTCGTCGGTGATGACGACCTTGATCTCGAAGTTGACGACCTCGTCGGCGGTGCCGGTCAGGGAGGAGCTGGCCGAGTGGGCGATGTCGGTGACCACGCCGGAGAAGGTCAGCTCGTCGAAGGCTTCGACCTCGATCTCGGCGTGCTGGCCCAGTTCGAGGTTGACGATGTCGGTCTCGTCGATGTCGGCCTCGACCTTCATCCCCTCGAGACTGGCGATGGTCGCCAGAGGGGTGCCGCCGATGTTGACCGTGCCGGGGACGGCCATCTCGCCCTCCTCGACGTTGAGGGCGACGACGATACCGTCGATGGTCGAGACGTAGCGGGTCTTCTCGACGCCGTCGCGGGCGGAGCGGATCTGGGCCGAGGCCGAATAGACCTGGCTCTTGGCGGCGTCCAGGACGGCCCGCTGGGTCTTTAGCTGGGTCTGAACGAGTTCCCAATCCTGATCGCTGATCAGGCCCTCGGCGTAGAGCTCTTCCTGACGGGCGACCTCGTCCTCGATCTGTTCGAGGGCGGCCGCGGCTTGGTCTTGTTGGGCCTGGGCGGACCCGTAGGAGGCGTAGGCCTGGGAGAGCAGGCTCTCCGATTGGTCGGGATCGATCTCGATGATCAGATCGCCGACGGAGACGCGGTCTCCTTCCTTGACCGGGATACTGGTGATCTGGCCCGACGTCAGGGCGGTCAGCTCGACCTCGACGGCGGGGCGGATGTAGCCCGGTCCGCTGACCGTGCTCTCCAGGCTGCGCAGCTCGACGGTCTCGATGCTGACCTCGGGCACCTCCTCGCCGCCGGCTAAGAGGTTGATCAGCACGATGACGGCCAGGGCGGCCAGGACGATCAGGACGATGCGTCGGCCGCGCTTGCGGCGTTTCTCCCTGTCACTGGGCAAGTTACACAACCTCCGTGCTGAGTCCAGCCAGGCCGCGGGCGGCCTCGACGGCGTTGGCCAGCATCAGTTCCGTGGTCAGCGGTCCCACACCGCCGGGCACCGGGGTGAGGAAGCCGGCGGTCCCGGCTACGTCAGGGTGGACGTCGCCCAGCTCGTGACCGGCGTCGTCGTCCCAGTTGTAACCGGCGTCGAGAACCACGGCGCCGGGCTTGACGAACTCCGGGGTCACCAAATGGGGTCGGCCCACGGCCACGGCGAGAACATCGGCCTCGCGGGCGACGGCGGCCAGGTCCTTCGTGCGACTGTGGCAGACCGTCACCGTCAGATGTCGGGAGAGCAGCAGTTGAAACAGGGGCTTGCCCACCGTGGGGCTGCGGCCGATGATCACGGCGCGGCGGCCCTGTAGCTCGATGCCGGTGGACAGCAGCAGCCGGAGCATCGACAGCGCCGTGGCCGGGATGAAGCGCGGCCTGCCCAGGGCCAGCAGGCCCACATTGTGCGGGTGGACGCCGTCGACGTCGCGGCGCGGGTCGATGAGCTCGTCCACCGCCGCCGGGTCGAGCTGCGCAGGCAGGGGACGCATCACCAGCAGACCGTCGACACCCTGCTGGACCTCGGAGAGGTCCTCAGCGAAACGGCCCGGGGTGATGTCGTCGGGGTAGGTCGTCGCGTCGACGCGCAGGCCGATCTTTTTGCCCCTTTTCGACAGGAACTTGGCGTAGGCCCGCGAAGGCTTGTCGCTCTCGGCGACGAGGATCCCCAGGGCGGGTTCATCGTTCAGCTCGGCGGCGCGGTCCGTGGTTAGCTTACGCTGAGAACGGGCCGCTTGTTTCCCGTCTATCAATTCGGCGGTCATTTTGTTCCTTCTTCAATACAGGGTTCAAGTCCGGTGTCCGAGTCGATGCACTCGGATTCGCCTGGCTGTCCAAGGTTTTGCCAATGGACATTAGGTGTACACCGCTGGAGTTTAGCGACTGGGCGGGTAAACGTCAAGGCGCCTGGTCCACGTCCGCGAGG
>WJMB01000277.1 GCA_014728185.1 Candidatus Coatesiibacteriota bacterium | reverse complement strand
GAACGGATGTGCCCACAACTACTACATGAGGGCCTTCAGCTCGACGGGCCAAGAGGTTTTCATATCAGCTAAACCAGCTGTTTGGAAACATTTAACCTCCAGATGACTGGTAAGCCCGGGATGCAAATCAGGAGTCGGGACATCCATTCTCTCAGCGTCCTCTCAGCGTCCTCTTGACATCCTCTTGGAAGCGGCCGCTTCGGGCAAGCCTGGTTTTCCGCCACCAGGCAAGGCACGGGCAGTGACAGCTTGCGCAGCTATAAAGTACATGATAACAAGTTATTAGCGATATATGCCTGTTCAGGAACGTGTGATAATCCCTATGCCAAATACTGTCATTTCTGATAAAGCCGCCATTAGAAAGCAAATAGCCCTTGAGCTGTGAAGCCCGGGATGTGAGTCGGGTATCGCGACTACCCGAAAATGTAACTTAACCGGGACTGAAACACCCGGGCATGGGTATAAGCCATAGCTGATAATCGTTACCAGGTGCACGAAGCGGGGAGTAATGCCCCGATTTTTCTTTACATATCCCGGGAATCGGCGTTACAATCTCCTCCGGTCGCCACGGAAACCGGTCGACCTACGAGGAGAGTCCATGGTCAAGCGTACAGCGGGAGATCTGGAAAGCATCCGCGAGACGGCGGTCAAGCTGGCCGTCGACTTCTGCTCGCTCTCGCGGCGCATCCTGCGCTACGCCAACCGGGGCACCCCGCGGGCCGACTTCCTGCGCGCGGTCTCGGGGATGATTCTCGACTTCTCCGGCGCCGACGCCCTGGAGCTGCGGATGACCGACGGCGAGCTGCGTTACATCTGGCAGAGCGGAACAGGCGAGACCGATCGCCGTTGCCGCACCCTGGAGCGTGTGCCGGTTCATCCCGAGCTGAACCTGCCCTGTGAGGAGGGCGGCGGACTGGTCGAGGAGCTCTGCGCCGCCTTGATCAGCGGTGAACTCTCCCGAGACGGCTCGAACATCACCAGGGGCGGCGGCCTCTGGATCGCCGACAGCCGCGGCACGGCGGCTTGTCCGCCCCTGCGCGACGAGCTGGGAGCCGGCGAGCTGGACCAAATCTGCGGCGGGGCCGGCTCCGCCCTGCTGATACCCTTCCACCTCAACGGTCGGGACACCGGCCTGTTGACCCTGAAGAGCGAACGGACCGGGTTCCTCTCGCCCCGGGAGGTCGAGTTCTACGAGGGGCTGGCCGAGACCCTGGGCGTGGCCGTCACCGACCGCCGAGCCCAGCACGCCCTGCGCGAGCGGATGAAGGAGCTGACCTGCCTCTACGGCATCGCCAAGCTGGTCCAACGCCCGGGAATCCCCACTGACGAGCTGCTCCGGGGCGTGGTGGAGCTGCTGCCCCCGGCCTGGCAGTATCCGGAGCTGGCCTCGGCGCGGCTGATCCTCGACGAGCGAAACTACCACAGCCGTGATTATCGCGAGGGCGGCGCCGGACTGCGCTCAGCGATAACCGTCGAGGGCCGCGAGCGGGGCTTCATCGAGGTTACCTACGCCGGCGGCGAGCAGTATCTGGAGGCGGCGCTGTTCCTGGAGGAGGAGCGCAGCCTGATCGACGGTGTCGCCCAGCAGCTCTCGCTGATCCTGGAGCGCCGCCGCACCGAGGAGGAGAAGCGGCGCCTGCAAGAGCAGTTGCGCCACGCCGACCGCCTGGCCACCATCGGTCAGCTCGCGGCCGGGGTGGCCCACGAGCTCAACGAGCCGCTGACCTCGATCCTGGGCTTCGCCCAACTGTCGCAGAAGCACCCGGAGCTGCCCGCCGAGGCCGCCGAGGACCTGGAGCTGATCGTCAAGAGCACCCTCCACGCTAGGGAGATCGTCAAGAAACTGCTCTTCTTCAGCCGCCAGATGCCCTCGCAGAGCCGCCCCGTCGACCTCAATCAGACCATCGAGGAGGGGCTGTACTTCCTCGAATCGCGCTGCCGACGCCAGGGCATCGAGCTGGTGCGCGAGTTGGACCCGGAGCTGCCCGAGATCACCGCCGATCCGGCCCAGTTGCACCAGGTGCTGGTCAACCTCGTCGTCAACGCCGTCCAGGCCATGCCCGGCGGCGGCCGCCTGACCATCTCGACACGGGCGGTCGACGAGGGCGTTCAGTTGGCCGTCGCCGACGAGGGCGTCGGGATGGTCGACGAAGTCCGCGAGAAGATCTTCCTGCCCTTCTTCACCACCAAGGACATCGGCGAGGGCACCGGCCTGGGCCTGCCCGTGGTCTACGGCATCATCACCGCCCACGGCGGAAGCATCGAGGTCGATTCCGCCCCGCGGCGGGGCAGCACCTTCACCATCACCCTGCCCCGGCGCGCCGCCGCCGAGCGGGCTCCGTCATCCCGGGAGGCCGACAAGTGAGCCGGAACAGCGAGACCATCCTAATCGTCGACGACTCGCCGGAGACCCGGCTGTTGCTCAAGCGCACCCTGAGCGCCCGGGGGTTCACCACCCACGGGGCCGAGTCCGCCGCCGAGGCCGTCGCCCTGCTCAACCAGACCGACGTCGACCTGGTGATTACCGACCTGCGGATGCCCGGAGCCTCGGGGATGGACCTGGTGCGCCACGTCCGCGAGAACCTCCCGGGGACCGAGGTGATGATGATCACCGGCTACGCCACCGTCGAGGGCGCCGTCGAGGCCGTCAAGACCGGAGCCGAGGAGTACCTGGCCAAGCCCTTCACCGACGAGGAGCTCTTCGCCGCCGTGGACCGGGTCTTGGAGAAGCTGCGCTTGCGCCGCAGCCTGGAGCGCGGCGGCGAGGGTGCCGGTCGCTTCGGCATCCTGGGCGAGAGCGAGGCCATGCGCGAAGTCTTCCGGGTCATCGAGAAGGCCGCCGCCACCAAGGCCACCGTGCTGATCACCGGGGAATCGGGCACGGGCAAGGAGCTGGTCGCCCGGGCCGTCCACTACAACTCGCCGCGAGCCAAGGCCGCTTTCGTGCCGGTCAACTGCGGCGGCATCCCCGAGGGCCTGCTGGAAAGCGAGCTCTTCGGCTACGTCAAGGGCGCCTTCACCGGGGCCGCCGAGACCCGGGCCGGTTTCTTCCAGACCGCCGAGGGCGGCACCATCTTCCTCGACGAGATCTCGGAGACCAGTCCGGCCATGCAGGTCAAGCTGCTGCGCGTGCTCCAGGAGCGCGAGGTGGCCATGGTGGGCCAGAGCCGGGGACGCCCCGTCGATATCCGGGTGCTGGCCGCCACCAACACGAACCTGCGCCGCCTGGTCGAGCGCGGCCAGTTTCGCGAAGACCTCTTCTACCGCCTCAACGTCATCGCCCTGGAGCTGCCCCCGTTGCGCAAGCGGGGCAACGACGTGCTGCTGCTGGCCCGCCACTTCGCCCGTCGCTTCGCCGGCGAGTTCGACCGCCCCCTGCCCCTGTTCACTGATCGCGCCCTCGAGGTGCTGCTGGGCTACTCCTGGCCGGGCAACGTCCGCGAGCTGGAGAACCTGATCCAGCGCCTGATGGTGCTCAGCGAACCCCAACGCAAAGATGATCGCGCCGTCATCGACGCCGGTGACCTGCCCGAGCACCTGCGCTACTGCGTCAACGCCGCCCGGGGCGTCGAGCGCTCCCTGGCCGAGGTCGAGGCCGAGCACATCCAGCGCGTCCTCGAGGCCCAGGGTGGCAACAAGACCCGGGCCGCCGCCGTGTTGGGCATCGACCGCAAGACCCTGCGCGAGAAGATCAAGCGCTACGACATCCCGGATTGAGCTCGATAGTTGCGCGGACGGGATGTG
>WJMB01000276.1 GCA_014728185.1 Candidatus Coatesiibacteriota bacterium | reverse complement strand
GGGCTGGACCAAAACCTTCCCCGCCCTGCTGCAAGAAATGTGCCAAAGCCTCGCCGCGAAACCTGCCGGGCGGGTTCTCGGCGGCGGGCGTCTTCGCCGGGTCGGGCCGGCTCAGTAGCCCAACTCGCCGACGGTGGCGCCGCAGGGCAGTTCGGTATCGAGGATTTCGGGCGGAGTGTCGGCGGCGACGCAGACTTGGCGGCCCACGGTGGTGCCCGGCGGGATTTGGTTGTTCTTGCCGACCAGGGTGATACCGCCGGTGAGTTGATCGGGGTGGGTTTTGTTGGGTTCGGTGATCTCGCCGTAACCCAGGCGGGCTCCGGCGCCGATGACGCAGTGCTTGTCGATGACGGCGCGGTCGACGGCGGCGCCGCTCTCGACGCGGATGTCGCCTAGCAGGATGGAATCGCGGATCAGGGCGCCTTCTTCGATGAACACGCCGCGGCTGATCAGGGAGTTGATAACCTTGCCGTTGACGATGGAGCCGTTGGCCACCAGGCTGCGCACGACGTGGCATTGGGGTCCGAACTTGGCCGGCGGCATCTCGTCGGTGGGGGTCATCACCGGCTGGGCGGGGTCTTCGATGCGCAAGCGCGGTGAGTCGCTGAGCAGCTCCATGTTGGCCTTGTAATAAGGATAGAGTTCATCGACGTCGCACCAGTAGTCGTTGTAGGCGTATTGGTGGACGACGCCCTCGTCGACGGCGGGGATGATCAGATCGCGTACCAGGTCGTGTCTCCCCGGGCCGAGATCCTCGAGGTGGTGGCGCAGGAAGGCGGCGTCGAAGAGATAGATCGCCATGCTGGCCACGGTGCCCTCGGCGCCGGTGGGTTTCTCGCGGAAGCTGACGATGCGGTCGTCCTCGGAGACCTCGACGATGCCGTAGCGTTCGGTCTCACGGTAGTCGACCACGGCGGTGGCCACGGTGACGGCGGCGCGGCGACGACGATGCTGGCGGATCAGTTCCCGGTAGTCCATCTTGTAGACGATGTCACCGGGCAGCACCAGGACGTAATCGTGTTTGGCGAAGGAGTAGATGTTCTGCTTGAGGGCATCGGCGGTGCCGCGGTACCAGGTGTTGTCGGCGTCGGTCTGGACGGGCTGCAGCAGGGTCAGGCCGCTGTACTTGCGGTCGAGGTCCCAGGCCCGGCCCGAGCCCAGGTGGTCCATCAGGCTGATCGGGTGGTACTGGGCCAGGATACCGATGTCGTAGAGGCCGGAGTTGACGCAATTCGAGAGGGGGAAGTCGATCAGCCGGTAGCGGGCGCCGAAGGGCACCGCCGCCACGGCGCGGTGGGTGGTCAGTGCCGAGAGCCCCTCGCCGCGGCCGCCGGCCAGGATCAGGACCTTGATGCGTTCGTCTTTGAGCACTGCTTCCCCCGCTGGTGAACGGCCACCTGGTAGCTATTCGGCCGCCGAAGATGATCGTTTGAAGGTCGTTGGCTTTGGTCTCGCATTTGCTTGCGGATCAGCCGGCTGGATTCGATTGCGTTCCCGGAAAGCAACGAGCAGGACACTTGAGAGATTTGATTGCGATCAGGTGTTTAGAGCTTAGACTGGGCTTTCAGCTCATCCGTCAGCGGTGTTGGTTTTCTGGTCACCTGAGCAGGAGCGCGGTTCTGATTGTCTTGGCGGCCCGCTTCTTTCAGTCAAGCCCGGGGCTTAACATCCATCTATCAACCGATAATGGCAACGGCAATCTATGGCGCTGAAAGCGAACGAGGTTAGCACACCCATTCAAACCGCTAAAAAACCGCCAGTGATCAAGTGCCCTATCCGGACCGAACCATGAATGTAACCTGCTGATAATTCTAACGATGATTCTCTCGCACTCGTCACAAGACGGGCCTTTTTTAAAAGGGATTATCACCTAAAGGATTATCACCTTAAACTGAACCGGCATTGAGGGGACACTTAGCGGCACTTAGAGCGGAAGTGTCGACAACCACCTCACGAAGGGACCCGGCTCGACAAGTCAATAGTTTCATATCTGATAAAGCCAATAATAGAAGGCAGATAGCCTCCTTGAGTTGTGAAGCCCGGGAGGCAAGTCAGGATTCGCGACTACCCGACTCGCAGCGCTCTAGCAGAAGCCTCCGCTTAGGAGCATCTTTTATGCCACCAGACAACACATGGACCTTGGCAGCCCGCACAGCTCTAAAACACATAATAACAAGCGATTAGCGATACATATCTGTTTATGAACGTGTGATAATCCCAAAGGTAATAAGGGCACGCTAAAAGAATGCTTGGTCAATAACCGAGCATTTCCGGGAAGTGATTAACAGCCCAACAAGACACTCCCAATCAGCTTGATTTGGTCCTAACACGCTCCCTGATGCCATATCGTATTCGCCCATAGCAGTTCCTGCTATCGAGCAGGACTATCGCTCCCGGGATAATCCGGGGCTAATAAGTTCTCCGGCAATGCAGCTTCGCCCTCCGTCTCGGCTGACGTCGACAGGCTCAAGCAATACCAGAGTACGGCGGTTACTCGTAGCGCAACACCGTACCTTTATCGCCGACGATCCAGGCGTTGTTGAGCCCGGCCAGGTGGATGTCATAGAGGTTCTCCGTCGTCGGACTCTCCAACCTACGCAGGTAGCCGCCCTCGCCCAGCACGACCTCGCCGTCGGAGCCGACGGCAATGAAGTAGGTCGGCGAGGTGGCGTCCACGGCGTTGATGGTTTCCGCGGTCGGACTGTCGAGCTCTTCGACCACACCGGCGTCGTACTCGAGGATCAACCCGGCCGGACCGACCAGCAGCAGGTGATCGTCTTCCAAACGGGCCAGATCATTAAAGTCCGCCGCGGTTCCGCAGTCCAGTTGTTCCCAGCCGGCACCGTCGTAACGCAAGACGACGCCGTCATCTCCGGCGGCCAGGCAGCCGTCGTCCAGGGCGACGACGGCGTTGAGGTGCGCCGTGGTGCCGGGATCAAGGGTCGTCCAGTCTCCGCCTGCGTAACGCAGGACGGTTCCATTGCGGCCCACCGCCCAGGCGACGCCGTTCTCCTGGTCCAGATCTGCTAGGTCGTCGGTGGTCTGGTTGGGATGCCGGGTCCAGACGGCGCCGTCGTAGGAGTAGATCAGGCCTTCATCGCCCACGACCAGGCAACCACCGGCACCGTCACCGGCCACTGCGCGCAGATCACCCTCGGGTCCGTTCAGCTCGTTCCAGTTACCATCCTGACTGGGGTTGAAGAAGCAGGCGGCCTCGAGGCCGTCAAATGCCGATCCCACCGCCCAGCCCTCGCCGCCGCTGAAATCCAGGCCGAGGAGGGGAGCCTGGGTGGCCGGTATCGAGACGATCTCCAGGTCGGCCTCGCGGCCCAGTTCATTGATCTCGCAGGAGCCCAGCACGGCGAGACCCAGTGTGGCGAGGAGGCTAAGTGCAATCGCTGCGACCCTTTTCATGTTCATCGACGACCTTTCCCCGTTGCCGGTGGAATTTTCAAATTGCCGTTGTCGGCTGAAGCATCCCCGAGGGACATTGATTATAACCTCCCAACGAGTCGGGGTGCAACCGGCCCCCACCGGTGAATCGTTTTCAATCCCGACTGCGCTTGACTCCACCGGTGCGGTGGCTTATGATGGATGGAGAATTTGTTGCTCAATGCAAGGAATTTCCAACTGTATTGGTAACTTGATATATAGAATCGTCGGGTTATTGGGTTTCTTTTCGCCGCTATTTGGAAACGGGTGATTTGATGATCTTTCCCGCCGAAGAGCGGGTGGGTATCCGGGCCGGCAGGATAACCGTCACCTTCCGCCACTGGACCCGACCCAAGGTCAGCGTCGGTAAAATCTACGACTCCCCCTATCTGGGGCGGATCAAGGTTCTCGACATCTCGACGATCCACCTGGGGGCGGTCAGTGCCGCCGACGCCCGCGCAGCCGGGGCCAACTCGCTGTTCGACTTCTTCGAACGCTTCCGCAGCCGCTTTCCCGACTGCGATCTGGACTCGACCCGGGTTGTCCGTGTCCGCTTCCGCTACCTGGGCAAGAGTGAAACCCCACAGAAGAAACCGCCGCGTCCGGCCCAGGTGCTGGCGCGCGCCAAGCTCCTCGAAGAGACCGACCGCCGCGCCCGCTCAGGTCCCTGGACCCTGTCTTACCTGGAGTCGCTAGGCCTGCGCGGCGAGCTCTTCTCGACCGAGCTGGCCGAAATTCTGGACGAATCGCCCGACCGCATCAAGAAGCGCATGGGCGTGCTGCGCAAGCAGGACCTGGTGGAAAGCTCCACCGAGGGCTACAGCCTGACCCGCCTCGGCGAGATGGTCTGGAAGTTCCTGGAAGATCGCAACGTCCGCCAGCGTTCCTGATCGCACTCCAGGACGCCCACGGTTCAGCTAAGTAAGTCACGTTTTTCATCGAGCCCGGGTTCCCCGGGCTTTTTTGGACATTTCTTTTCGGCACGTTCCCTTTGGCATCCGTCAATTTCATTAAAAGGCCTCATGAAAGGTGCTCGGGCGATCGCCGGCTGTTTACGAATGGCCACCGAGCAGATACCAGCCAATACCACCTTATGGAATCGCATACCCTGTTCGGACGGGGTTGGGATTGTAATTTGCTGATAATACGGGCTTAATATCACAAGCGACTGTCACATTTGAGCTGTGAATAGGTGGCGGCAGTAAAGTATGCGCTCAGTTATCAAACAACAATGACAACAGAAAGATGATCACGCCCATTCGATTGTCACTCGACTCATATCTGCTGCATTATCAAGCAACAAGACTGCGTATGCTTTCAGCGGGGGCTAAGTTGGGCGCACCCAATCAGCGATTGACTGCTCGTTGAACCCTTCAATATCAGCTCTGATTTGGTCCGCTCGCGTTCTTGGATGCCTAAAGCATTCAAGCGCAATCTTTTAGCTATGTGTGCCGGTTCAACGGCGAGCGATGATCCCACAAGCGGATCACGATCCGCCCCGAAGAGCTTCATGAATCCCAGGTGGAGAACACCAATGCGAAACGCCGTCCAATGCCGGCACCGCAGTGTTGATCTCATCAGTGCCCGCTAGGCGACCATCGGCTGCCGGGGCCGCTGTTCGATGACGCTTTTGGTTATCAGAGCCATTGCCGTCCTCCCACGTCGGTTTTTGGCTGCCTGCATCAGTTAAGACGCATTGAAGGCGGGTCAGGTTTCAGCGTCGTAGGAATTGGAAAAACGCGGCGGTGCAGCCCGCCGCGTTGGTTATCGCAGCTCTGTAGTGCTAAAGGCTCAACTCGGCGCCGATGGTGAAACTCCGTGGCCGGCGCGGGTAATCGCGGTCCTGGAAGGTGTCGCCGAAGGCCGCCGGCGCGTCCTCGTCGGTGAGGTTTCGCAGGTTGCAGAACAGGGCCAGGCCGCCGTCCAGGCGGTACTCGGCCCGCAGGTCCAGGGTCAGCGCGGCGGGGATCGTCTTCTCGTTCATCCCGATCACCGGGTAGGCCGAGTAGTCGGGGTAGTAGGCGACACGTTCACCGCTCCAGCGCAGGTTGACCAGCACGCCGCTGTCCGAGTCGAGCATCAGCGGGAGGGTCAGCCGGACCTGGTGCTCGGGCAGGTTGGCGGCGCGGCGCTCGACGACCTCGAAGGTGTCGCCCTCGACGAAGTCGGAGTGGACCAACTCGCTGTTGTGCTGGAGTGCGTCGGTGTAGGTGTAGGCCAGGCGCGGCCGCAGCTCGTCGCCCAGCGCCAGGGCCGTTTCCAGAGTGACGCCGAGGACCCGTTGCTCGTTGATGTTGGCCGGCCGCCACCAGCCGTCGGTGTCCGGGGTCCAGGCGATCAGCTCACTGGTGATCCGGTAGAATCCGGCGGCCTCGAAGCGCTGACCGCCCAGCTCGAGGATCGCGCTCAGATCGGCCTGCCAGCCCGTTTCGGGTTCGAGGTCCGGGTTGCCCGAGCCGGGCCAGTAGAGGTCGTTGAGCGTCGGCGGGGCATAGGTCAGCCCGGCCGAGGCCACCAGTTGGAGCATCTCCAGTTCCAGGCGGACCAGACCGCCGGGCGCCAGATGGAAGCCGTACTCGGAATGGTTGTCAAGGCGCAGGTCGGCCTCGACGCCCCAGCCGTCGAAGATGCCCTGGGCCTTGAGGAAACCGCCCAGGTTGTCGGCCCTCGGATCCCACTCCGTGGTGCTGGTCAGGCCCTCGTCGTCGGGCGAGTCGGGGTCGTCCCAGCGGGTGGAGTCGATGCGGGCCTCGAGGCCGTCACTCTGGAAATCAAACCCCGCCGCCAGACCCAGCCAAGCCAGGGACGACCAGCTCGCCCCCAGCTCGGCGTAGAGGCTGCGCAGGTCGTAGACGCTCTGGTCGTGGTAATGCCCGCCGTAGGCGTACCAGTTGTCGTACTCGAGCCCGCCGTCGCTCCAGCGGGCGCGCAGCCACAGCTCGGCGGCGTCCAGGTCCAGGGTGCCGTTGAGGCTCACGGCGTGCTCCAGCTCCCTCTGACGATCCAGCAGGCTGGTGACCTCGTCGTCGCCGTAGACCGGGACGTCACCCGCGGCGGGCCGTGATCCGGGAACGCCCAGCTCCGCCGAGCGCAGGGTATAGGCCAAATCCAGGTCCAGACCGCCGGTCTCCAGGCCGATGGAGGCCCGGGCACCCAGGCGCTCGCCGTCGGAGTTGGCCCGCCGACCGTCGGAGCTCTCCAACCAGGCGTCGAGGCGCACGCCGGGATTGCCCAGACCGTAGCCGAAGGCGTAGCGCTCCTCACCGGCCGAGCCCACGGCGACGCTCAGCGATGAATCGCCGCCCAGGGTGACGATGTTGACCGTCCCACCGACGGCGGCGGAGCCGGCCAGGATACCGGCGGTGGTGCGGTTGATCTCGATACGCTCCACCAGGGACAACGGGATGCCCGAGAGGTCGACCACGCCGTTGGTCGCCTGGTTGAGGGGTACGCCGTCGAGGTTGATGCGCACCTGGCGCGAGGCCGCACCGCGCAGGCTCAGAGTGGACAGTCCCGTCGGCGCGCCGTTGGTGTTGACGATTACGCCGGGCACACCGCTCAGTAGCTCGGCCAGGCTAAGCGCCCCCGAGGCGAGGATGTCCTCGCGCTCGATGACCAGCCAGCCGTCCTCGCGCAGGCCGCCCAGCTCCCGGGTGTGGGTGTAGGTGACCGCCCCGGCGGCCAGGGTCAAAAGCAACAACAGGGTGGTGATCCGTTTAATCGACAAGGTCCCGCTCCTTTGTCCGCTTGAAATGTTACAATGTTCGTTATCGAATGTCCCTAGACGATGTCCCGTAGCGATACAAAAAGCCGCATCTCGCGAGCCGGGTCCCGCTGGACGGGACGGCGCGAACGAGATACGGCGGGAGCGGGGCGAATTGCGCGCGGTCATGCCGACCTCCTTTGACGCGAAGGGGGTGGAGTAACGGCTGACCGGCTAACCACGGATATCCTGGCTGACGGCTTCGACGGGCTACCCCGTCACGGGGGCGACGCCTTCCCGGACCCCTCGCGGGTCCAGTGGCTGCTGTCGCTCCCTCGCCGAACACAGTGGCGCGACCGCGGCGGATTCCAACCGCCTTCCCCGGGTCGCCGGCAGTGTGGCTTTGCTTCGCAAGTGCTTAGATATTATGGTATCGAGTCGCCAATGAGTCAAGGGCGCTAAGGCCGGAGGGGCCGGTCCCCCGGTCAAGCCGCGGATTACCTGCAGGAAGGGGCTGGAAGAGTATGGAAAACGGCCAACAGGAAAAGAACCCCCACGGCGAGAAGCTCCTGGAGCGGGCGCGCGGGGAGCTTACCGGGCGTTTGAGCGTCAAGCCCCGGGCGGCGTTGATCCTGGGCTCCGGCCTCTCGCCGGTAGCCGAGGCCCTGCGCGACGCCGTCACCGTTCCCTACTCCGAAATCCCGGGGATGGCCGGCGGGACCGTCGCCGGGCACCGGCATCAGCTCGTCGCCGGAGTGCTGGAGACCGTCCCCGTGCTCTGCTTCGCCGGGCGGCTGCATTATTACGAGGGCCACGATATCCACCAGGTCACCTATCCGGTGCGCCTGGCCGCCGCCCTGGGAGCGCGCACCCTGGTGGTCACCAACGCCTCGGGCTCACTGCGCGAGGAGATTGTCCCGGGAAGCTTCGTCATCCTGCGCGACCACCTGCACCTGATGGGCGCCAACCCGCTGCGCGGCGATCCCGTCTCCGGGCGGACCCACCACTTCGTCCCCCTGGCCGGGGCCTACGACGCCGCCCTGCGCCGCCTGGCGACCGAGGAGGCCGCCCGGCACGGGCTCAACGTCCGCGAGGGCGTCTACGTCGGCGTCGCCGGTCCCAGCTACGAGACGGCGGCCGAGGTCCGGGCCTACGCATCCCTGGGCGGCGACGTGATCGGGATGTCCACCACGCCCGAGGTCATCGAGGCCCGCGGCCTGGAGCTGCGCGTGCTGGCCCTCTCCGCCGTCACCAACAGCGCCGGCCAGCGCGCCGCCGATGGACACGCCGAGGTGCTGCGCACCGCCCAGTCGATGACCGAGGACTTCGTCGCCTGGCTGCGGGGCATCGTGGCGCGCTTGGAGGTGTAGGACGATCCTTCAGGAAACGGCATATGCACGGGCCGACCCGCTGGTCGGCCCGTTTTTACGATGACGCGGTTGGATTGCGGGTCCGGTTCGCCGGGACCGACCGCGGCTTAGAACAGGAAGCCGAAGCCCAGGCCCGCGTGGAGGCTCATCGGCATCTGTTCATAATCCTCTTCGTAGGGTTCGAACTCGATCCCGTCGACCTCGACGTCGTACTTCGAGTTGAGATGCGAGCGCCAGTGGAAGTAGGGCTCCAGGTAGAAAACCTCGCCGAGGACGAACTGGCAGCCAACCCCCACGCCCAGACCGAAGCCCACGGAGCGGATGTAGCCCGGGGCGTCCTGGGCGTCGTCGCCGTAGTGGAAGCTGACGCCGGCGTCCAGGCGGCCGTAGGGACGGATGTCGCCCTTGATGAAGTAGGCGGTCGCCCCGACCACGGCCGAACCGGTGCCGGAGTCGTAGACCACCTCGTCGCCGAGATCGGGCTGGAAGGTCCATTTGGCGAACTCGACGTTGACGGCGATGGTCAGCTCCAGGTAGTCGCTGAAGCCGATGCCGCCCTCGAGGGCCGCGTTGACCAGGCCGTAGTACTCGCCCTCCTCGAAGTTGAAGCCGCCGTAGGAGGCCAGGGGCTGGCCGAAGCTGATGGGGTAGCCGCCGCGGAAACCGATGCGGCCGTAGCCGTTGCGTCCGGAAAAGTCGGCGGCGGCGCTGAGAGCCAGAACGAGCAGAATTATCAGGGAGTAGTGCAGAACAGGCTGGGCTGAGCGGTTCATCAACGGCCTCCTCGGGTTGGAATGACAAGGTAATAATAGCAGTGTAGGTGTCATCGGGCAAGGGTCATGTTGTTAATTTGACAGAGTCTTCTGATACTACCTTATGAGATCATCACGGCAAACCGGACCAACGTCACTACCTCGAAAAGCTTGAAAGCAGGGACTATTCAAACTCGCTGCGAATTCGACATCCCCTCGTTGAGATAGTTAGCTGTTATAAGTACTTAACCCAGTAACAGCCTGACATTGGTAACATATAAATAATGCTATCATATCATACAACAGAAGCAATAGTATTCCTGTATATTATTATTATCTAGGAGCATAAGTTATAGGAATCATCACCTGAAACTGAACCGACGTTGAAGGGACACTGAGCGGCATTTAGAGCGAAAGTGCCGACAACCAACCCACGAAGGGCCCCAGATCGACAAGCCAAAAGGTATTCATATCTGATAACGCCGCCAATAGAAAACAGATAGCCTCTTTAAGCTGTTAAGCCCGGGAAAATGCCGGGAGTCGCGATTAGCCGACTCGCAAATTTCTGTTTGAAGCGTTCGCATAGAGAGCATCTGTTTTATGCCACCGGGCAACACACGAACAGTGGCAGCTCGTACAGCTATATGAAACATAATAACAAGCTATTAGCGATACATGCCTGTTCATGAACGTGTGATAACCCAAAGATAATTTGCCGCTGAGCGAGCCCTGGTTAAATGTAAGCTTCCTGAGTTATCAAGCAGGGGATGACAACGAGCGGGCGATAGATTCGCATATAGAATCGGATGATGATCCGTCTCCTGATGTGTCACTTGTGGAGTGGATCAAGCGACGCGGTCATCAACACCGGAGTGGTGGATTCGAGTATGCAAAAAGCTTGTCGCCGTCGGCTTCTTCATCTATAGTCGAAGCGAACCACCAGCCTTTGAGGACCGTTCCGGGAGGATAGATGACCAAACGACGCTCTCTCTGCCTGCTGTCGGTGCTGCTGCTAGCAAGCGTTTCCGCGGCGACGATCAACCTGACCACCACCGCGGTCTGGCAATCCACCGACCAGCCCGGCGGAGCCTACCCGATCTCGACGGGCTGCGACTGGGCCGATGTCGACGCCGACGGCGATATCGACCTGGCCGTCGCCAACGGCAACGACATCACCCCGGGCTACTGCTGCGTCTACTACAACCTGCCCGGTGGATTGGAGACCGCTCCCTCCTGGAACGGCGACCATGACGAGTACCACGGGCACCTCGAGTGCGCCGACTACGACGACGACGGCTATCCGGAATTGGCCGCGGCGCTGCTGGGCGGCGGCAACCCGTGGAGTTACGAGCACGATGTGCTCTACGGCAACAACACCGGCAGCTTCACCGCCAATCCCATCTGGCAGGCCGAACCCGCGGACAACAGCTTCGGCATCTGCTGGGGCGACTACGACGGTGACGGCGACCTCGATCTGGCCGTGGCCTGCGGGGTGGACTACGTCTCCCGCAACGAGCCGCTGCGCATCTACGAGAACCAGAACGGCACCCTGACGACGGATCCGGCCTGGGAGTCGGATAAAGACACGACCTGGATGGACGTGCTATTCGCCGACTTCGACAACGATGGTTACCTGGACCTGGCCGCCGCCGCCGAGGGCGACTCCAACGCGATCTTCTTCGGCGGAGCCTCCGGCCTGCCCACGACGCCGAGCTGGGGGGACGCCGACACCTGGGATTCGATCCGTCTGGCCGCCGGAGACATCAACGGCGACGGCTGGACCGACCTGGTGGTCGCCAACAACAATCAGAGCGCCGGTCAGGTGGACATCCTTTATCTCTCCAACGGCGGTCTGATCGATACCACACCGGACTGGCAGAGCGACTCCGAGGAGATGAGCTCCTTCGCCGCCCTGGCCGACATCAATCAGAACGGCCTGCTCGACCTGGCGATCGGCGGCTGGTGGCAGCCGATCCGCATCTATGAAAACAAGGGCGGCTACTACAACACCTCCCCGGACTGGACCTCTCAACTCGGCTACAATCCCGTCACCGAGGCCCTGCTCTTCGGCGACTACGACGACGACGGACTGCGGACCTCGACGGACACCTTCACCGGCGACGGTGCCGCCCGGGTCTTCCAGCTTGACGTCCCGCCCATCCGCCGTGTCGACGAGCTGCGCGTCGGCGGTACGCCCCTGGACGACGACCAGTGGTGCCTGATGCGCCAGGAGGGACTGGTAAGCCTGGCGACGGCGCCGGGAAGCGGCGTCTCCGTCGAGGTCGACTACACCTGGAGCGACGACCTGGACCTGGCCCAGACCGACTGGCTCTCCTCACGGCCCAACCTTATCTTCGAGAACCAGGGCAACGCCGGGATCGACGATCTGTTGCTGACCGCCCG
>WJMB01000002.1 GCA_014728185.1 Candidatus Coatesiibacteriota bacterium | reverse complement strand
TCTTTAGATAGCTTTGTATATCTTGGCCGGTGGGTATATTTCTTACCGCAATTCTTGCATTTACATCTGCCATCGGCCAACTTATAGTGCGCCCTATGGTTACATTTTGGGCAACTAATGTGCCGGTCGGTTGCTCGGTTTTCTGCCACTTTTTGGCCCCCCTTTTTGTGACAGAATAACACAGCCCATCCCGTATGTTAACAGCACGTTACATACAGATGCCGGTCCGAATAAGGTATACGATCCCTAAAAGAATGCTTGATCAAAACGGCGGATTACTGGGAAGTGAATAGCAGCCCGACAAACCACTCCCAATCAGCTTGATTTGGTCCGATCACGTTCCATGATGCCATACTTATTAACTCACAGAGGTCACAACATCAAACTGGATCAGCAACTGTAGCGCAGAGAGTTGCATCGAGCGAGGGCTCCTCGACACATTCCCACTCAAGCCGTCAACTCGTGAGGGCGGCTGGCTGTCATAGGTTCTAAACAAAGCGACAGCCTGCTCTCAGCATATCACTCCCTACAAGTGCTAAAACCGTTGGGCGGGGCGAACAGCCTCCGGTTTCGCGCAGAACTAAGCACAAGGCGAGGTAGACCGCCACAAATCTGCAGTATGATTCATGCGGCTAAGTATGCTATAAGGCATTGAATGACAATCATATAGCTAAATATGCCTGTCCGAGAACGAGTGATAATCTCAAGGTGAAAAGGATACAGGACCGAATAGGCGACGGAGGCTCCCCAGCAGCCTCAATACCTGGTAGATAAAGGAGCTTAAGCAAGTGGACTTCACCGACCTCGTCAAAGCCCGCCAATCCGTGCGCGCCTACGATCCCGACCGCCCGGTCCCCCGGGAGCTGATCGCCGAGTGCCTCGAGGCGGCCCGGTTGGCGCCCAGCGCCTGCAATTCCCAGCCCTGGCGCTTCGTGGTCGTCGATGAGCCGTCCCTGCTGGAGCGGGTGAAGCGCGAGGTCGTCGGCGGGCTGGTACCCAACCGCTGGGCCGCCCAGGCCCCGGTGATCGTCGTCCTGGCGGCGGTGAAGGAGCTGGGCACGGCCAGTCTGGGCGAGGGGATCAAGGACATCCCCTATCATCTGATGGATTGCGGCTCGGCGGGGGAGCACTTCATCCTGCGCGCCACCGAGCTGGGGCTGGGCACCTGCTGGATCGGTTGGTTCCGCATCCGCGCCCTGCGCCGCCTGCTCGGGCTGCCCCGCCGCTGGAAGCCCCTGGCCCTGATCACCCTGGGCTACACCCCGGCGGACTGGCAGCCCCGCCAACGGCTGCGGCGCCCCCTCGATGAGACGGCCTTCCTCAACACCCCGCGAACCCCCTGGCCGAGCGGTCGGGATTGATCGGCCGGTAACCCGGCGGCATATGAGAAGTGGAAACAACCGGACCCTCGGCGGTCCGGTTTTCTTATTCGAGCAACGCTGTGATCGGGTGCGCCGCCTCAGCTCTTCAGCGGCTCACCGCCGTTTGACCTGGGTTGTCACAGACGAGTGTTAAGGTATGACTATCGACGAAGCCTTAACGGCGTTACTCAAGACAAGGAGGTTCGGGATGGCGATAAAAATCCACGACGGATCGCGGCTGAAATTCGGTTACGACGCCCGGGGCAACCCCCGTGGAACGTGCGGCGTGGGACCGGTCCAGGGTATCCAGCATGAGCTGAGAGTGCACAGGGAGCTGGTCGGCACGAAAAAGATGTTGGTGGTCCTCTTCGACGCCCGCACCCCCGAGGATCGCCTGGCGGTCATCGATAACCAGTTGCCCAAGCTGGGCGATTACGTGGAAAACCGTCGCGTGGAGTGGCTCCATCTGGTCGACGAAAAGCTGCGTCTGGCCTTCGTCTATCATCTGGTGGACCACTACGACGAGTCGGCGCTCGAGGCGACGCTGATCGACATGGGCACAAGCTACGTCATCCGCAACACCGGGGAGAGATTCGTGATCCGCAAGCAGGCCACCGGGGAGAGCGCGGAGTTCGACGTCATCTACAAGACAAACAGCTTCGTTCCCCGCCAGCGCGCCTACATCGAGCACTATCAGAAACCCGTCGATAACATCGAGCACATGATCGCCTGCTGGGAGGCGAAGAAGGGCGTCGAGAAGTACGCCCATCTGGATATCGACAAGATCATCGCCGGGTACCGGCGCAAGCTGGCCAAGGCCCATCGGAAAGTCGACTGGCGCAAGCGGCTGGTGACGGACTTCGACCTCTGGAAGCGCTGAGGACCGGCTCAGCGCTCGAGATAGGTTGCGATGAAACGCTTCGTCACGCCACCGAGGTCGTCGTCGAGATAGGCGAAGGCGCGTCGAGCGATCTCCTCGGGCACACCGCCGTAGAAGGCCTCGGCCACGGCGCCGGCAATGCAGGCCTGGGTGTCGCTGTCACCGCCCAGGGCGACGGCCTTCCTGACGGCGTCCAGGTAGTCGCTGGAGGCCAGGAAGGCGATCAGGGCCTCGGGCACGCTGCCTTGACAGGTAACGTCGAAGGCGTATCCCGGCTGGATCAGCTCGTAGGGACGCTGGAGGTCGTAGCCGAAGCTTTCTTCCAGAAAGGCCCGTATTGCGGCTTTTGTCCGGCCAAGACGGGCCAAGAAAACGGCGGCGGCCACCGCCTGGGCGCCCTTGACGCCCTCGGGGTGGTTGTGGGTGACGACGGCGCTCCGCTCCGCCTGCTCCAGCACCTTATCCAGGCTGTCGAATGCCCAGCCCACGGGGCTGACCCGCATCGCCGAACCGTTACCGAAGCTGTTGTAGGGTCGGCGATCGTCGCTGTGAGCCCAGTCGTGAAAGTACTCGCCGTAGCCACGG
>WJMB01000275.1 GCA_014728185.1 Candidatus Coatesiibacteriota bacterium | reverse complement strand
GGGTTGGGGTGGGGGGCTTTCATGCAATGCTTAGGGCGGAGCCGAGGGTCTGGACCCCTGCGGTAGCGGTTACATCATCTCCCCTCCCCCCGCTGGGGGGAGGGTTGGGGTGGGGGGCTCTCATGCAACGCTTAGGGCGGACCCGAGGGCCCGCCGCTTCGTTTCTGATACAACCGGGGTGATCTCCCGGCGGGCGATGATGTCGCCCGCTAGATAAACCCCTTCTGCTTGAGCACGTCGGCCAGGTCGGGGTGGCCGATCTCCTGGAGCTCGTACTTGACCCGGGTGGCGGGGCAGTTGATCTCGATGATCCGGCCCAGGTCGATGGGGGTGCCGATGACGACGCTGTCGATGACGCCGTCGGCCACCATCATGTTGATGGTCTTCTCGAGGTCCTTGATCTGCTTGTCGCCGTAACCCATGGCGGGCAGCAGCACGCCGATGTCCGGGTACTTGTCGTAGGTGGCGGCGATGGATTCGACGGCCCAGTCCCGCGGATCGACGAGTTCGGCTGCGCCGAACTTCTCGGCGGCGGCCACACCGGCGCCGAAGGTCATCTCGCCGTGGGTCAGGGTGGGTCCGTCCTCGACGACCAGCACGCGCTGGTCGGTGATCAGCTCCGGCCTCTCGACGGTCAGGGGGCTGGCTGCCTCGATGACCACGGCGCCGGGATTCACACAGCGGATGTTCTCGCGCAGGTAGGCCAGGGCGTCGGGGTCGACAGCGCCCAGCTTGTTGATGACAATGACGTCGGCCATGCGCAGGTTGGTTTCGCCGGGGTAGTAGGCCAGCTCGTGACCGGCGCGGAAGGGGTCGACGACTACGATCTTGAGGTCGCTTGCATAGAACGGGGTGTCGTTATTACCGCCGTCCCAGAGGATGATCTCGGCTTCCTTCTCGGCCTCGTCGAGGATGGCCTGGTAGTCGACACCGGCGTAGATGACGTTACCGGCGGCGATGTGGGGTTCGTACTCCTCCATCTCCTCGATGGTGCAGTTGTGCTTTTCGAGGTCCTCGAGGGCTGCGAAGCGCTGGACCTTCTGCTTGACCAGGTCACCGTAGGGCATGGGGTGGCGGATGGCGACAACTTTCTTGCCGGCCTTGAGCAGGGTGTCGATGACCTTGCGCGAGGTCTGGCTTTTGCCGCAGCCGGTGCGCACGGCGGTGACGCTGATCAGGGGCTTGTCGCTCTTGATGGTCACCTGGGGACCGCCCAGCAGGGCGAAGCTGGCCCCGGCGGCGTTGACGATGGAGGCCTTGTGCATCACGTACTCGTGGGGCACGTCGGAGTAGGCGAAGATCACGGTGTGGATGCCGTTGGTGGTGATCAGCTCCTCGATCTCGCATTCGTCGTAGATCGGGATACCGTTGGGGTAGAGCTTGCCGGCGAGCTCGGCCGGGTACTTGCGGCCGTCGATGTCGGGGATCTGGGTGGCGGTGAAGGCGACGACCTCGAACTCTTCGTTGTCGCGGAAGTAGGTGTTGAAGTTGTGGAAGTCGCGTCCTGCGGCGCCCATGATGAGGACCTTTTTCTTCTTCACGTGAAATCTCCCAAAGCTGCGGCGGTGGTCCGCCGTGGTGGTTTCGTTTTTCGGCTCTATTCGGGACCGCGCGGCGATCCATACGGGTCGTTGCGCGGAAAAGGCTGGAGAGCCCGGTGGCGGGCTCGTAGTCTAGCGTTGTTCGGGGGGTTCGGAATCGCAGAAGAGAACCAGCAGCCGCCGACGCAGGGCGGCCTGGCCTTGGGGTGTGCGGGCGTTGTGGTGGAAGGTGCGGAACATCGTCTGCGGGATGATTGAAGTGAGACTGGGACGCTTTCTTCAACTCACCCCGATTTTACCCCTCAGCGACAGGTATGTCAAAGACCCCGTTCGTTATCCAGGAATACGTCCGACGCCGGTTGCCTGCATACATGATGGGATTCCGGAAATGAAGCCATAGGGATTACCGTTCGTTTTGGGACCGTTACTCCTTGCTAAAAGATTATCATTCAATGCCTTATGGCTTAAATAGTTGCCATTGTCCTACCGTTGTTTTTTAAGCGATCAACCGCGCTTTGTTCTTAGTCTTGTTTGTATAGTCTTGTGTGAAGCAGGAGACTGTTGGTTCGGCCCAAAGCAACTGTATTTCAATCAGCAACTCCTATTGTTGTGCCTGGGTGTTCCAAACTAAAGACCCATTCAGCGGCAAAGCAAAAACCCCGGATGATGATCCGGGGTTTGTCCAATACCGGAAGCCTAGAAGATGATCGAGTCCAACACCTCGTCATCGTCGGCGTCGAGAACGACCTGGGCCAGTGGAACGTGGGAAGCGCTGTTGTAGGCGATCCAGCACAGGTTGTCGGCGGTGGTGTACTCTCCGATTCCGTCGGGTTCAACCATCAGCACGCGATAGGCGAAGTCGATCCCGTCGACCATCGCGTCGGCCACCGCCACCCAGTCAGAGGCGTCCCGGTACTCGGGCAGCTCTATCCAGTAAGGGTCCATATCACCGGCATCGACCCACTGCTCGCCGTGGCTGCCGTCGGGGAAAACCGTCACCTGGTAGACCTGATCATGGGAGCCGTCGATGTCGCCGAAAATGAAGGTCCAGGTACCCATCTGATCATCGAGTTCGCCGTCGCCGTCGATGTAACCGCCGAGGATGATCAGCAGGTCCTCGACCTCGCTGACGCCCTCGGCGATGTCGTAGGCCCAGCCAAGCTCGCCGGGATCATCGCCGCCGCCGTCACCGCCTCCGCCGTCGCCGTCGCCGGAACCCGTCGAGCTATCGCAACCCGCCAGGGCGAAGGACAGCAGCAGGAGGGAAAGGAATACCACCAGTAAACGTTTCATCATCGTCCTCCTTGATTGGTCGAAGCACCGTTTCAGGACCATCACGTTGAAGTCGGCGGCGCTATGACTGCCCCCATCATCGTTAATGGTTGGCGCAAAGCGTCTGGGTGAATTGGATAAGTATAGCGCTTGAAATGCAAAATGACAAACCGGAGCGCGCGGCTCCGGTTTGCCACAATATGCCTAACAGCGCTGTCAGTCTCAGCAGTCGGGTAGTTCTCCGAGATTATCGCACTTTGTCCGATTGGCGTCTGTTCTCAGATACAGGTTGCCATCGACAGTAATGATATTTACCTTGGCTCCGATCCTCCAGTCGCTCCCCGTTCTGAAGATAGTGCAGAAGGAGTACAAAGCCTTAATCTGGTCCACGATCCAGGTTCTTGAGCAAATGTTCTTACTACCTAACGTTCCATGCAGGTTCTGATGTACTCCGGCACTGCTGATATGTCCACTGCTATAAGAGCAGCAGGAGATATAGTAATCGTATCCCGATCCCATTAGCCATCCTCCCGGTTAGTGTACATTGCGAATTTAATCAACTATTATACCATTCCTTTTATTTGTCTACAGACAATAATCATCAATCCCTTTCGCCCCGCCTTGACACCCTCCGGGGGCCCGTCTATACTGCCAAAGCGCTTTCTAAGCCTCTGTTCCATCCGTTGATAGGCGGCCCGCCGCGACGAACCCGCGCCAATAATCCAACCCCGCCCGGGAACCCATGCCCCTGAACGAGAACAGGCAGCGCTTCGATCCCCACGCCGAGAAACCGGCGGTGCCTTCCTTCGCCAAGCTGCCCCGGCACCTGGCGATCATCATGGACGGCAACGGGCGTTGGGCTGCGCAACGCAGGCGGCCTCGGGTCTTCGGCCACCGCCGGGGGATGGAGCGGGCCAAGGACATCGTGCGGGCCTGCGGCGACCTGCTGCTCGAATCGCTGACCCTCTACGCTTTCAGTTTGGACAACTGGAACCGCCCAAAGAGCGAAGTCAACACCCTGATGAGGCTCTTGGTCAAGTTCCTTAAAAGCGAGCTGGAGGAGATGATGGAGTCCAACATCCGCTTCCGGGTGCTGGGCCGGCGCGAGATGCTGCCCGAGTTCGTCATGGACGCGGTGCGCGAGGACGAGGTGACCACGGCGGCCAACACGGGGCTCAACCTCAACCTGGCGGTGAGCTACGGCGGCCGGGCCGAGATCGTCGACGCGGTCAACGCCGTCCGGCGGGAGATGGCCGCCGGGATCATCGAGGAGCGGCCGATTACCGAGGAGCTCATCGCCAAGCGCCTCTACACCGCCGGGCAGCCCGAGGTGGACCTGCTGGTGCGCACCTCGGGCGAGCTGCGCGTCTCCGATTTCCTGCTCTGGCAGATCGCCTACGCCGAGATTTACGTCACCGAGGCCTACTGGCCCGACTTCTCCCGCGAGGAGCTCTACCGGGCGCTGGAGGCCTACGCCGGTCGCGAGCGGCGCTTCGGCCGCCTGGGGAAGCAGATGAGGGAGCCCAATGGATAGCAAGCGAATTCGACGCATTCTGATCATCTTCCTTGTAACGATCGCCCCCGCCATCGCTTTCTTCCTGATCTACGGCGACGGAACGGATTGCGCGCGGCTGACCGTGGTCAACCAGAGCCGGGAGACGGTGACGGAGCTGACGGCGCACCTCGAGGAAGGCGCGGCATACGAGCTGGGCGAACTGGCCGACGGCGGGCGCATCGAGGTCACCCTGGAGGATGCCGAGGGCGAGAGCCTGGTCTGGATATCCTACACCCGGCCCGGTGGGGCGACTGTGGAGGGCGACGGCGAGTACTTCGAGGACAGCGATCTCTACCACGTCGAGATGACGATCCAGCCCGGCGGCCGGGTGCTGATCGTCAACGAACTGGAGTACCGGTAGGGGGGAGCCGTGGCGGAGAAGCGACTGGAGCACGGCAGACAGCTCCTGCTGCGCGGGGTCTCGGGGCTGCTCTGGGTGGCGATCTTCCTGGCTGCGGCCTGGGAAGGCCCGACCTGGTACTGGATGCTCTTGCTGGTCCTGCTGGCCGGCGGGGTGTTCTTCGAGCTGCGCCGCCTGCTGACCGCCGGAGGCGAAGCCCCGCGCACGGTGTCGGCCCTGTTGGCGATGTCGGCGATCCTGGCTTTGAGCTGGAGCTTCTGGCTCACCGGCCTGGGACTGGGCGTCGCCCTCGGCCTGGTGATCTGTCTGCTGGGGGTCTTCGGCCTCGAACCGGAGCGGGCGGGAGGTCTCTCGGCCACCCTGACGGCGGCGCTGCTGCCCGGCGTCGGCCTGGCGTCGGCCTGGCTGCTGGGTCTGACGCCCAACGGCGACGCCCGGCTGCTGCTCTTCCTGGCCGCCCTCTGGACCGC
>WJMB01000274.1 GCA_014728185.1 Candidatus Coatesiibacteriota bacterium | reverse complement strand
TTGCAGCAGAGCGGGGACGCGTGACTCGGGGACGACGGACCCTTCCGCAAGAAACGTGCCAACGCCGGGCCGGGGCGACGGGGCGGGCCGGAGGATGATTGGGCGGAGGTCCGGGATGGCGATGCGCGCCAACTGTAATCTACTGAAAAACGCCGGGGATCGTGTACCCTGTCGGACCGAGTTGCGCTTGTATTCTGCTGATAATACACGTGTAGTAGCAGATGCGCCTGTCACTTGTCATCAGTTAATAAAGTGGCGGCTGTAAGGGGTCTGTTCGGAGGATAACCTACACAGCCAATTTGCTTGTGTTAACGACAATTCGATTGCTACTCGACTCTTAACTTCATCATTATCATGCAATAAGACTGCGCATGCTGGTATCGGGGGCAATGTCGGACGCACACAATCAGCGATCGACTGCCCGGTGAATCTTTCAATACCAGTCCTGATCTGGTCCGATCAGGCTACACGATGCCAAAGATTTTTTTCAAAGCTGTACATATCGTTAACTGGTAATGATCATCAACAACAGATAAAAACCTGCGAACCCGCCGACACCTTCACTACTCTGGAGGATTATGCTGCGTTACGATTTCGACGCCGACACCCCGATCGCCGAGATCAAGGAGAGGCTCCTCGCCGACGAGGTGACCACCATCGACCTCAAGTACATCGACCTGCCCGGCCGCTGGCATCATCTGACCCTGCCTGTGGAGTCGCTCTCCGAATCCATCTTCACCAAGGGGGTCGGCTTCGACGGCTCGTCTATCCCCGGCTTTCAGCGCGATGTGACCGGCGGCGATATGGTGCTGCTCCCCGACCGCACCACGGCGATGACCGACGTCTTTTGGGACGACAACTGCGTCAGCTTCATCTGCGACTGCGCCGACGCCGCCAGCAAGGAGCCCTTCACCGGCGATCCCCGCGGTGTGGCCAAGCGCGCCGTCGCCTACGCCAAGGAGTTCTTCAAGAAGAACGAACTCGCCCAACGCTTCGCCGCCGCCGACGGCCTCTTCGCCCCGGAGTTCGAGTTCTTCATCTTCGACGAGATGGTCTTCACCAAGCGCGACGACTCCCTGGGCTACCGACTGGACTGCGAGGAGGCCGACTGGAACTTCGCCCGCAGCGAGTTCGGCAACACCGGCTACCAGATCCGCCACCAGGCCGGCTACCACGCCTGCAACCCCGTCGACAAGACCTACGAGCTGCGCAACGAGATGGTCCGGCTGCTCATCGAGATGGGCGTGCCGATCAAGTATCACCATCACGAGGTCGGCGGCCCCGGCCAGTGCGAGATCGAGCTGCTCTTCGACCGCCTGGTGCGCACCGCCGACAACGGTGTTTGGTGCAAGTACGTCATCCAGAACCTGGCCTACGTCAACGGCAAGACGGCCACCTTCATGCCCAAGCCGATCTACGGCGTCGCCGGCAACGGCATGCACGTCCACCAGTATCTGATCAAGCACGACGGCGACAGCGCCTTCGCCGGCGACGACTCCACCGGCTTCAACGAACTCGCGCGGGCCTACACCGCCGGGATCCTCGCCCACGGCCGCAGCCTTGCCGCCATCACCGACGCCAGCACCAACTCCTACAAGCGGCTGGTCGAGGGATACGAGGCCCCGGTCTGGCTGTTCTACGGCATGGCCAACCGCGAGGCCGCCTGCCGCGTCCCGGCCTACGCTTCGCCGCAGAAACGCCGCGTCGAGTTCCGCTCCGGCGACGCCACCGCCAACCTCTACCTGATGCTGGCGGCGATGCTGATGGCCGGCATCGACGGCATCGAGAAGGCCCTGGACCCCACCGAGCTGGGCTTCGGACCCTACGGCGCCGACGGCACCACCCGGATGGCCGAGCTCACCGGTCAGGACCGCAAGGATCACGTCCTGCCCCGGGACTTCGTCCAGGCCCTGCACGCCCTGGAGCGGGACAACGAGTACCTCAAGCGCGGCGGCGTTTTCGATGACGCCCTGATCTCGGCCTACCTCAAGTACAAGTACGACAACGAGATCGCCGTGCTGATCAACCGCCCGCACCCCTACGAGCTGTTCCTGTACTACGACCTGTAGGGTGCAATTAAGAAAACGGCCCGTGTTTTTTAAACCGGGCCGTTTTCAATTATAAGCAGATTTAAGAATACAGTCTTTAATATCATAAACATGGCGGTATTCAATATCATTACTTTTTAGATTAGATATATTAATAAACTAATATGATATATGATATTCGACTAATAATCGAATATCATAACTGCTACGCTCAGCGATTTTACCCGTCTACAGAGGCAATAATGAAAAGGCCCGGTTGAACCGGGCCGAGAAGACGTGAGGCATTCCTGGCGGTGCATTGGGCTAAAATCGGCCCCACTCGAAGATTCGCCCCCTCCCGCACAGGCATTGGTTTGTATGTATATGATAGCCGCAATTCGGACGATCGTCAAGGATAAGTGATGACAATTCTGTTTCGCGCTGAAAATGAGTATGGTTTGCTTAGCAAGACGATTGAAAAAAAGGACGCCCTGCAATATTTCCAGCAAAATGTGACGGGTAAACATAAGGACATATTAGGCAATACTGTTTTAATAAAACCTGCTGATTATCATTTTCTCTTCAAAAAACACAATCCTAAACATCCTAATTTATTAAAATATAAGGCGCGAAGAATGCCCTGGATAGCACCAACAATCAAATATACAACTCGTATTAGAATGCAAGCAAGCAAAGGCAAAATGAACTATATATATCTAGCATATGTAGGTGTTCCACATTATATTTTAGGAATCTCATCTTATACACCGGAATATTATTGCGTAATAACACGCATTATAAATCATAGAGCTATATTCATTACTGCATACCCGTTGAAGGAAAAGCAGTTTGCCTTTATGAGAGACATGCTTCCTCCTGTGAGCTAAGTGTTTATTATAACATACAATTACTAGTTTATACTAAGTATTGTTTTTAGTTTTTTCTTCAGAAACAGGACATTCACAGCTCACCCTCGAAAGGCCGGGGGCGTAAATGGTATAATCAACGAGAACGTAGACAATTACCTCAACCGGGCAGGTGCGACAATGGAGAACACCAGGGACAGCGCCATCGACAAGGAGCGCATCAGCGGACGCCGGGTGCTGCTGGGCGTCAGCGGCGGCATCGCCGCCTATAAAGCCTGCGAGCTGGCCCGGGGGTTGGTCAAGGAGGGCGTGCTGGTAGATGTTGTGATGACCGAGAACGCCGCCCGCTTCGTCTCGCCGGTGACCTTCAGCTCGCTGACCGGTCGCGAGGTCCACACGGCAATGTTCGCCGGCGACGGCGCGCTGCCCCGCTACCGCCACCTCGACCTGGCCCGGGAGACCGAGCTGGCCGTCATCGCCCCGGCCACGGCCAACGTTCTGGGCAAGCTGGCCAACGGCGTCGCCGACGACCTGCTTTCCACCACCGTGCTGGCGCTCAAGTGTCCGCTGATCATCTGTCCGGCGATGAACACTCGGATGTGGACCAACCCGGTGGTCGAGCGCAACGTCCGTGAACTCAAGGGCTTCGGCTACCACTTCGTCGATCCGGCCGAGGGCGAGCTGGCCTGCGGCGAGGTCGGCGCCGGACGCCTGGCACCCGTCGACGACATCCTCTTCCGCACCCTCGAGCTGCTCAGCCAGTCCCAGGACCTCGACGGCTTCAACATCCTCATCACCGCCGGGGCCACCCGGGAGGCCCTGGACCCGGTGCGCTTCATCTCGAATCCGGCCACGGGCAAGATGGGCTTCGCCCTGGCCGAGGCCGCCCGCCTGCGCGGCGCCAAGGTGGCCCTGATCAGCGGCCCCACCTCCCTGGTGCCCCCCACCGGAGTTCGCTTCCACCGCGTCACCACGGCGGTCGAGATGATGGAGGCCGTCGAGCGCAGCTACGGCGACTGTCACATCTTCGTCTCCGCCGCCGCCGTCAGCGACTTCACCCCGGTGCGCAAAAGCGAGGACAAGATCAAGAAGGCCGGCTCCGAGCTACAGGTCGAGCTAAAAAGCACACCGGACATCCTCCACCTGGTCAGCGAGCGCAAGGGACGGCGCATCCACGTCGGCTTCGCCCTGGAGACCCGGGACCTCGAGCGCAACGCCCAGGGCAAGCTCGAGGAGAAGGACCTGGACCTCATCGTCGCCAACGACCCCAACGTCGAGGGTGCGGGCTTCGCCGTGGACACCAACGTGGTGACGATGATCGACCGCGGCGGGACCGTCGAGCGCTATCCAAAGCTGGCCAAACGCACCCTGGCCTACCTGATAATCGACCGCGTCGTCGACATCATCAAAGAACGCATCAAGGAGGCCCGCTCGCCGCTGAAGCCCCACGAGATAATCGAGGGCGCAGACGACACAAAACCCGCCGACGATAAATGAGTCCCGAGACCGACAATCGACGGCTGGTCGCCGAGCAGCTCCGTATCTGGAGCCGCTGCGGCCTGACCCACCTGCCCCGTCCCCGCCCCGCCCCTCGAACCGAGGAGAGCCCTCCCGTGCCCGTCGCCGACAACCCGCCTCCCGCCGATGAAACCCCCGCCGTTCCGGCGTCTCCCTCCGCCCCGTGGGCCGACCTGAACGCTTGTCGCGAGGACGCCCTGGCCTGTACCCGCTGTGCGCTGGCCGAAACCCGGCAGAAGGTCGTCTTCGGAGACGGCGACGAGGCCGCCGAACTGATGTTCGTCGGTGAGGCCCCGGGAGCCGAGGAGGACCGCCGGGGCCAGCCCTTCGTCGGCCGTGCCGGCAAACTCCTCGACAAGATGATCGACGCCATGGGCCTGGCCCGGGAGCGGGTCTACATCGCCAACGTCCTCAAATGCCGACCGCCGGGCAACCGCGATCCGCTGCCCGACGAGGTCACCGCCTGCCGCCCCTTCCTCGATTACCAGATCGACGTTATCCGGCCCAAAATCATCTGCTGTCTGGGCCGCCACGCCGCCATGCGTATGCTGGACACAGACAGCTCGCTGAAAAACCTGCGTGGGCGCTTTCACGACCACAACGAACGCACCCGCATCGCCGTGACCTACCATCCGGCCTACTGCCTGCGCAACCCCGCCGCCAAGCGCGATGTCTGGGAAGACCTGCAGCTCATCATGGCCGAACTGGGCTTGCAGCCGCGGGACTAGCCCCAGAACGGCGGCGAAACGGGGGATCACTCCCACGAAACCGTCTGGAGTCCCCGCGCGGAGTCGTTGGCACGTTTCTTGCGGAAGGGGCCGTTGTTATCAAGACAGGCTTACCCGCTCTGCTGCAAGA
>WJMB01000273.1 GCA_014728185.1 Candidatus Coatesiibacteriota bacterium | reverse complement strand
TCTTGCAGCAGGGCGGGGCAGCCTCCGGGCAGCCCCCTTGTCGGCCTCCGCAAGAAACGTGCCAACGCCCCGCCGGGGGGACTCCGCGAGGACGTTTCTCGCCGTGCGCCGTTTTGCCGGGGCCGGGCTCACGCCGGATAGGCCTCGCCGATACTACGGGCTAGCTCGTCCAGGCCGTCGTGTTCGACGGCGGCGCGCAGGCGGCGCATCAGCTCCAGGTAGAAGTGCAGGTTGTGATAGGTCACCAGTCTCAGGGCCAGAAACTCGCCGGCGCGGATCAGGTGGGAGAGGTAGGCCCGGCTGTAACGGGCGCAGACGGGGCAGCCGCAGTCGGGGTCCGGCGGGTCCGGGTCGTCCTTGAAGCGGGCGTTGCGCAGGTTGAGCCGGCCGGCCCAGGTGAACAGTTGGCCGTTGCGGGCGTTGCGCGTGGGCAGGACGCAGTCGAAGAGGTCGACGCCGTGGGCGACGGCGTGGACCAGGTCCGCTGGGGTGCCCACCCCCATCACGTAACGCGGCCTGTCGGGCGGCAGCAGGGGCGCCGAGGACTCCAGCACCCGTCGATAGAGCTCCTTGGGTTCGCCGACGGAGAGGCCGCCCAGGGCGTAGCCGTCGGCGTCGAGTTCCGTCAGGAAGGCGGCGGAGCGGGCGCGCAGCTCCGGGTACATCCCGCCCTGGACGATGGCGAAGCAGGCCCGCCGGTTTCCACGCTCGGCGTTGAGCTGACGGTGCCGGGCCAGGGAGCGTTCCTCCCAGTGGTGGGTCAGCCCCAGGGAACGCTCGACCTCCTCGGGCGTGGCCGGATAGGGGGTGCACTCGTCGAGAACCATCACGATGTCGGTGCCCAGGTCATGCTGGACCTCGACGGAGCGTTCCGGGGTCAGCTCGTATCGTTTACCGTCCAGGGGCGAGGCGAAGACCACGCCGCGGCGGTCCAGGCGGCGGACGAGGGAACCGCCTCCGTCATCGACGGCGGTCTCGGGCACCCGGTTCTCGCCGTCCAGCCTCCCCCAGTCCTCGGCGCTCTCACCGTCGGTCTCGTGGGGCAGGGCGACGCCGCGTCCCTTGCGTCCCGAGAGGCTGAACACCTGGAAGCCGCCGGAGTCGGTCAGCAGGGCCGGACCCTCGTCGGGCAGGGCCATCAGGCCGCGCAGCCCACCGTGGCGCGCCACCAGCTCGGGTCCGGGACGCTGCCAGAGGTGGTAGGTGTTGCAGACCAACTGCTGGGCGCCGAGTTCGAGGATCTCCTCGGTGGTCAGCGTCTTGACGCTGGCCTGGGTGGCCACGGGCATGAACGCCGGGGTCTCGACGCTGCGTCCATTGACGGTGTAGCGGCCGCGCCGGGCGGTGCCGGAGGTTCGCAGCAGCTCGAAGCTGAGGTTGTCGGTCATCGGTCTCTCGATGGTGATCCGGCCGTGTGTTCGCGCTCGCGCCGCCGGAGGAGCGCCGGTAGATTGCCGCCCCGGCTACCTGACGCTGGGAAGCCGCGGGGGGCGTCAGCGCCACCTGTTCGGGTGCGTTCGACTTTGATCCCGATTCGTTAATGCGCGGTATTGTTACACGATAATGAAGCAAGGGATCATCACACGAAACTGAACCAATATTTGCAGCCGCTTAGCGCTGCTACAGGTGATCAGCTCTCGATGATTGCTTGCTGAAAGTTTCAGCTCGACAAAGCGCCTGGCTGATCTCAAGGCATTGAACAAGCAATAGACTGCCGTTACTTGAGCCCTGTCTGGTTGAAGCGGTCGGACCGATTGGCGCGATGGCCTTTTTCCGGCAATCCACGTAGGGATCACTTAGCTGTCACGGACCGGGGTGTTACTGAGTATCGCTCAATTATCAGCAGTCAGCGGCAGTCAGGTTTTTCACATCGGTTTTCTGTTTGTGGCAGGTTAAACGGGGTTACATTTTCCTGTTGTACCATGGAACCTGATCGGACCAAATCAGGACGGATTAAGAGAGGCTCAGCGAGCGGGTGGCCGGTAAATGCACGCTACCAGGCAGGATCGGTTGTCCAGCGAGCGTACCCTTTGCCGACGCGGTTTTTCGACTGCTGGCAAGTAACGGGCGCATCTGCTACTAGACGCTGATTATCAGCAGGTTACAACATAACCCAGTCCGAACAGGGTATGCGATCCCCTTCGATATCGTCTCGTAACAACCGCTTATCAGAGTAGGTCGGGGTTTCGAGTTGAAACTATCTGGTCCGAATACGTTCCATGATGCCTTCATTTACATGTGGATAGCAAAATCCGGTTCAGTGGGAGTGATAATCCCTGAGCTGAATTCAAACACAACTCTGTCAGAACAGGGTATGCGATCCCTAATGCACAATAGCTCAAGGATTTGTCACATCCCGACAGTTCTTGCATGGCGTTCGTTTCTCCCCTGGATAATCCAGGGTCGCAGGGGCGCCTTGTCGAGTCGACGGCGCCGGCAGGGCAAGCATCGGAAGCGAATCACTCGTTGCCGCTCTCAGCAGCTACAGATAATGGTTCCGCTTGGTATGATGATCCTTGGTTGTGAAGGCGCAGTCGGCGCGAGTGATGCTCCCAGTCTATCACACGCGGTCACCAAGGCTCTTGACGAAGGGCCGAGCGGGCGACGGGATGATTGCCCCGGGCGGTGTCATTTTGTAAACTTACCGTCAGTCAACCTTGGACGGATCACCTAGACATACGCGACACCAACCCCGCGACCGGGAGGCTCGATGAAATATTTCCTGCTGCTGACCGAACACCCCTACGGCAACGAGACCACCCGCTCGGCGCTGCGTACGGCCCGGCGCTTGAGTTCGGACCCCCAGGCCCAGGTGGGCCTGTTCCTGATGGCCGACGCCGTCTACTGCGCCCACACCGGTAAGGAGTACGCCGAAGGCTCCTACGGCGAACTCGAGGCCCAGCGCTACAGCGCGCCCCAGTTCATCGAGATCCTCCTGCAACGCGCCGAGATCTACGCCTGCGGCACCTGCCTGGGCGAGCGGGACCTGAGCCTGGACGACATGCTTGAGGGTGTCGAGAAGGGCACCATGGACCTGCTGCACGAATCCCTGGCCGCCGCCGACAAGGTGCTGACCTTCTAGGCGGAATCGGTCGACGGTCGGCGGCATTCTCCGGCGACAAGGTCGGCAACTTGTCGCGACGACTTCGAGCGGCTAGACTGAATCAATACGCCCGTCGTATCGCTCGACCCGGCCCACCCGGCGGCCCACGTCGCCGCCCACCTCCCCCGGCGGAGGCCCGATGCAGCTCGTGTTGATCATCACCCACCCCCCCTTCGGCAACGACGTCGCCCGGGCCGGTCTGCGCCTGGCGCGGCGGATGATGCGCCTGCCCGAGGTCAAGCTGACCGTATTCCTGATGTCCGACGGTGTCTACTGCGCCCGGCGGGGCGCCCGCTACGCCGAGGGACTCTACAACGTCGAGAAGGGGCTGGGCTACAACCCCCAGCAGATGCTGGCCGTGCTCGAGAAGGCCGAGATCTTCGTCTGCCGCACCGAGATGGGGGAGCGCGACCTCGACGAGGACGACCTGCTGGACTTCGTCGACACCGCGGGGATCGATGACGCCGTGGACGCCATCGCCGCCGCCGACAAGGTGATGGTCTTCTAGTCCGGCACGGTCAAGCCGGGAGGAATCCGCCGGGGCCGCCGTGGGGCGGCTGCTTCGTTTTTGGATCGTCCAAGCCATCACCTGCATCTGTGACGGCTGAGAACCGCCGCGCTCGACTGCCGATAGCCGGTTGCGTGTTGCGCTGTATCGGCTTGCTCGCAGGCGGGTGACAATCTCAAAAATCAGCCGCCAATCGAGTAGGAAAGCTCAAGGGATTATCACTCGCACCTGCACCGACTCATCCAGCTAATAGACTTTCATTGGTTGCTTTATATTTCGCACTTGCCGCCACTGTCATACCGCTGCCAAGTGTCGATCCACCTGGACCTGCCTTGAGTCAGGCCGGAAGCCCGAGGCAGTTGGTCCCCCTCGGGAGTCGATCGCGCTGTGAATAAATAACCTCCTGACGGCGCTCTATTGCTCGCTTTAGCAGCTTCACCCGCTATCCGACTTCGCTGGTTGACCCCTCGCCGCGGGTTACCAGGCCCTCGTCTCGAGGCGTCTTTCTGAAGATGCGAATACATAGTTCGGTTTCTAGTGATGATCCTAAAGCTCAATATGACAATCGATCAGCACAGGCGCTCGTCCAGATGCCGTCGGCCCCGGCGATCATCCGCGGCGGGGAGCCATGAGCATCGAGGCCTCCGGGCGCGTCACCGCGCCTTCATCAGCCTTCTCCCACTCCCTCCTCATGGGTGATCCGGCCGATCTTGTTCAGACCGGCGTTGCGCCGCAAGGCCCACTCGACGAAGCCGTAGGGGGCGAAGCGCAGGCTGAGCGTCGAGACCTTGGTCAGCGGTCCGCAAGGCCAGTGCAGCCGGGGATTGCGCGCCTCGATAGCCCGCAGGATCTTTCGGGCGACCTTGGACGGCGGACCGGCGTCCCGGGTGGTCAGCCGGGCGAAGCTCTCCTCGGCGGCCTCGACGATGGGGCGGTAAGGCGAGCCCGCCGGGTCGTAACCGGCCGGCCGCTTGAGGGAACCGCCGCCGAACTTGGTTTCGATGGGGCCGGGCTCGACGCTTACCGCGCGGATACCGAAGGGGCGCAGCTCGTGGCGCCACTCCTCGGTCAGACCGAGCAGGGCGAACTTGGTGGCGGCGTAGAGGCCCATCAGCGGGTAGACGACGCGGGCGTTGAGCGAGGTGACGTTGACCAGGGTGCGCCGGGTCGAGGCATCCCGGCGCAGCAACGGCAGGAAGGCCCGGGTGACCCGCAGGGGACCAAAAACGTTGGTGTCGAACTGGTCCCGGATCTCGTCCTCGGAGAAGTGCTCGAGGATACCGAAGTAGCTGAAGCCGGCGTTGTTGACCAGATTGGTCAGCCGGCCCTCGCGCTCCTCGACGACGGCGACGGCGGCGGCGATGGTCGCCGGTGCGGTGACGTCCAGGGTCAGCGGCTCGAGCTCGACACCGGCGGCGGCGGCGCGCTCGCGCAGGGCCGCGCCCCGGGAGAGATCGCGCATGGTGGCGTAGACACGGTGGCCCCGGGAGGCCAGCAGGAGGGCGGTCTCCAGGCCGATGCCCGAGGAGCAGCCGGTGATCAGGGTGACGGGTTCCATGCCGGACTCCTTCGAAGGACCGCGGGGGTCGGACTGCGGGGAACGGTAAGGCGGGGCGTCTTGACAGTGAAAGTGTAGCCGACTATACTTCGCCTGGTCAACCTGATCGGCCCATCTCGACCGAACCGCACCGCAAACCCAGAGCGGAGAACACCATTCGGGCTGGGAGACCCCACATCATGGCGCTGCACAGAATGGTCACCGGCAAGCTGCACCGGGTCCGGGTAACCGAAACCGAGCTGGACTACGAGGGCTCGATCGCCCTGGATCCCGACCTGTACGAGGCCGCCGGCTTCCTGCCCGGCGAGCATCTCCAGGTGTTCAACGTCAACTCCGGCGACCGCTTCGAGACCTACCTCATCGAGGCCCCCCGGGGCTCGCGGACCGTCGGGGTGCGCGGCGCCGCCGCCCGGCTGGCCCAACCCGGCGACCAACTCATCATCCTGACCTACCGCCTGCTCGACGAAAGCGAGCTGGAGGGCTACCGGATGCGGGTGGTCCATGTCGATGAGCGTAACAAAGTGACGAATATCACCTGAAAAGGCGCCAAGACGCGCCCCACAAAGAAAAACGACCCTCGGGGTCGTTTTCATTTTGACGGCTATGCTAATTTCCGCTAAACTATAGGCATGACTCACAACGACCTGCCCGATCTGACCTGGATCATCGCCGGCGAACTGGCCGCCATGGGCAAGCCGGGCACCTACACCGGCCTGCGGCGGGAGTTCGACGCCCTGCGTGCCCTGGGCATCCTGCGCATCCTCTCGCTGACCGAGATCCCCCTCGGGGTGGGCCTGGGTCGCCTGCCCTTCAGCCGGGTGGACCACCTGCCCATCGATGACTTCGCCGCGCCGACCATGGCGGAGCTCGAGCACGCCGTGGCGCTGATCGACGACGCCCGCCGCACCGGGGAGCCCCTGCTGGTCCATTGCTACATGGGCCTGGGCCGCACCGGAACCGTGCTGGCGGCCTACCTGGTCTCCCTGGGGATGGAACCCGGCGCCGCCGTGGATCGCATTCGCGGCCTGCGGCCCGGCTCCATCGAAAACGTGCGCCAGCTCGATGCCGTCTACGAGTACGCCGCCCGCCTGGCCGTGGCCCGCGAGGACGATCGGGACTGAGCATTCAGTGCTAATTCAATGCGATAAGGGGCCGAAAAGGCCCTTTATCGCATACCGATGATTTCACGCCAGGTTAAACCAACCAGGCACCGGCTTGCCCCATTTGACTACTTGGCAGTATATCCACCATCAACGACCAGGGAGCTACCGGTGACGAAGCGGCTCTCATCGGAGGCTAGGTAGACCACGGCCCAGGCGATGTCGTCGGGATCACCGAGACGGCCCACCGGGGTTTTGGCCGTGACCGCCGGGATAAGCTGTCCGTCGAACTCCTCGTCGGCCTGTTCGACCATCGGCGTGCGGATGAAGCCGGGGTGGACGGCGTTGACCCGGATGTCCTCTCCGGCGTAGAGCAGGGCGTCGTTCTTGCTCATCAGCGTCACGGCGCCCTTGGCGGCGTGATAGGCGGGCGCGTCTGCGGCGCCGACCAGACCGTAGATCGAACTCATGTTGATGATGCTGCCACCGCCGGCCTTGCGCAGATGGGGCACGGCGTGCTTGGTGCCGAAGAAGACCCCCTTGACGTTGACGGCGAAGAGCTTGTCCCAGTCGGCTTCGTTGATCTTGTCGGTGGGCTCGGCGGGTCCGGCGATGCCGGCGTTGTTGACGATGATATCCAGACGCCCCCAACGGTCGGCGGTTTCGTTGAAGACACGCTCGACGGCGGCTTCGTTGCAGACGTCGAGCTTCCAATAGGCGGCCCGCCCGCCGTTGCTTGTTATCTCGTCGACGACGCCTTGTCCTTCGTCGTCGAGCAGGTCGGTGACGGCCACCGCGGCGCCCTCCTCGGCCAGGCGCAGGGCGCAGGCCCGGCCGATACCCCGGGCGGCTCCGGTGACGACGGCGACTTTTCCTTTAACGCGATCCATGATCTCGCCTCCATGACTTTCTCGATGGGTTCAGGTGAGGCAGAGTGAATGAGCTTGTGCGAGGACGACCCGCTGAACAGGATCAGCATGCTCGACCTCCAAGGGTAAAGTATTACATAATGCGCACGCTGTAAAGGCGCATTTGAGATATTTTTCACGATTCCGTACATGCCCTTTTTACAGTGAAATCCGTCAATTAAGGCTCGGCCTCTCAATATGGGTCAGGTCGCCGTGAAAGAGTCTCGATAAGCACCGCCAATCAAGACAAACCATGATCGACTGCGTTCCGGGTCGATTGAACCCGGCGGGATGAGGCTGGGGCGAAGGGAGACCGCGGTTGATCGGCCCCTTTGCCGCCCTGACTTCTCGTCCCTGGCTTTTCGTCCCTGGCTTCTCGTCGGTTCGCGGCCAAGCCGCCGGCTTGTCTTGGTGGTGCGAGAAAAGGCGCGAGCAGAGATTACCCGCCGGTCCAGGCTTTGATCCCCGGGGCCGACGATGAAGACCAAGGCGGCTGCGGAGGGATACCTTGGCGAGTAAGACAACCAGGCCACGAGTACCCTGTTGGGACTGGGTAGTGATGATCATCTACTGATAACGCAATGGCATCATGGAACGTGATCGGCCCAAATCAGGCTGATTGCTAGCGGCTTGCCGGGCCGAAAATCTCTATTCGGACATGCTTCGCTTTTGTTCAAACCTTTTTGCATTCCCTTACTACCTTTGGGATTATCACACGTTCCTAAACAGTCATATATCGCTAATAGCTTGTTATCATGTGCTTTATACCTGCGCAAGCCGTCACTGCCCGTGCATTGCCTGGTGGAACAAAACCAGGCTTGCTCGATAAGGACGCTTTTAGG